>CAZDSB010000047.1:0-6626 GCA_964507515.1 uncultured Myxococcaceae bacterium | reverse complement strand
CGCCGTCTGGCCGGTGAAGTTGACCGCCGCGTCGTAGTCCTCGGCCCCCAGCGCCACGTCGGCCACGTCCTCCAGCCGCACGACCGCCCCGCCCTCCTCCCGGACCACGAGCTTCTGGAACTCCTGGACCGAGCGGAGGTCGGTGTTGGCCGTCAGGTTGACCTGCACCAGGGCGCCCTTGGTCTGGCCCACCGCGGCCAGGTAGTTGTTGTTCGCCAGGGCCTGCCGAACCTGCGCGGGGCTGACGTTCAACGCTGCCATCCGATCCGGCTTGAGCCAGATGCGCATGGCGAACGTCCGGGCGCCCAGCAGGTCGGCGCGCTGCACGCCCTCGATGGCCGTGAGCCGCGGCTGAACGATGCGCGTGAGGTAATCGGTGATCTCGTTCTGCTTGAGGAACTCCGAGGAGAAGCTCAGGTACGCCGAGGCGAACTGGCTGTCAGCGTTCTGGATGTTGAGGACCGGGACCTGGGCCTCGGGCGGAAGGTCGTTGCGGACCTGATCCACCTTCGAGCTGATCTCGGCCAGCGCCTTCGTCGAGTCGTAGTTCAGCCGGAGGCGGGCGTTGATCGTCGACAGGCCCTGGGTGCTGGTCGACTCGAGGTAGTCGATGCCGTCGGCGGAGGCGATCACCCGCTCGAGCGGCGTGGTGATGAAGCCCCGGACCAGGTCGGCGCTCGCGCCGACGTACACCGTGGTCACGGAGATGATCGCGTTCTCGCTGCGCGGGTACTGCCGGACGTTGAGGGTCCGGATCGCCTGCACACCGGCGATGATGATGATGAGGTTGACGACGACGGCGATCACCGGCCGCCGGATGAAGAGGTCGGTGAAGCTCGAGCTCGGCTGGACGGGGGACTCGGCGCTCATGGCGAGACCTGGGGCTTCAGCGATCGACCGGCGCGGGGAGGATCTCCGCCGGCGGGGCGAGCGCGTTGTTGATCATGATGGTCTGGTTGTTCCGGAGCTTGAACGCTCCGTTGCTGACCACCGTCTCGTCGCCCTTGAGGCCGTTCAGCACCGCGACGAAGTCACCGCGCCGCTCCCCGAGGCGAACGAACTGCTGGCGAGCGACGAGGGTCGGCTTCCCATCGGCGGACTTCGGTGGCGGCGCCGGCTTGGCTGCCTTGTCGTCTTCCTTCTGCTCCTCGACCAGGTACACCGAGTCGCCGTAGGGGGCGTAGATGACGCTGGTCGCGGGGACGATGAGGGCCTTGTGCACGTTGCCCGCCTCCACCTCGACGCTGGCAAACATGCCCGGGTTCAGGCTGCCATCCGGGTTGTCGACGGTTGCGCGCATCCGGACGTTCCGGGTTGCGGGCTCGACCTCGGGGTTGATGGTGGTGATCGAGCCTTCCCAGCTCTTGCCCGGGAAGACGTCGACCTTGAGCGTCACCTTCTGGCCGAGCTTCACGTCCGCCAGCGCCTGCTGCGGCAGCTGGAACTCGGCGTAGATGGGGCTCACCGTCTGCAGCGAGACGATGGGCGTCCCGGGAGAGACGACCTGGCCGAGCTCGACCGCGCGGATGCCGGCGCGACCGTCGAACGGGGCGCGGATGATCTTCTTGTTGATGATCGCCTGGAGGTTCACCACCGCGGCGCGCGTCTGCTTGTCACGAGCCTGGGCGCTCTCCAGCTCGGCCTGGGTGTTGACCTCCTGCTTGCGGAGGCTCTCGTTGCGCTCGAGGGTCTGCTTGGCCAGGGCGAGATCGGCGTACGCGCTCTGCAGCTGCGCCTGCTCGGCGGAGGTGTCGAGGCGGACCATGACCTGGCCCTTCTTCACCACAGATCCGTTCTGGAAGCCGATCTCGCGCACGGTCCCGGTCAGCTCGGCGCTGAGGGTCGTTCCGCGGATGGCGATGAGCGTCCCGACCGCGGGGCGCAGCGGCTGCCACTCGACCGTCTGGACCTTGGCGGTGGTCACCGCGACGGGCGGGGGAACCATCTTCTTCCCCGCATCGATCATGGCCTTGATCTGGAAGATCTTCGTTCCCGCCAGGAACACCACGATCCCCAGCAGGACGCCGATGGCGATCAGCCAGCGCTTGCCCCGGCGGCGGGTCGTCACCTCGACGCCTCCGGAGGTGTCGAAGGCCTTGGCGTCGCGGCTGGAGACGGGGGCAGTCTGGAACATGAAGGTCGGGTCCTCGCCAGTAGGCAGACGATGGAGGGCGCGGTGAATTACCCGGAACCGGGCCAGAAGGCTCGGGAAAGTGCAGGGCCGTTCCATGAAGTTCCGTGAACGTCCCGCGCCGCGCGGCACCCGTAGGGGTTGCGAGGAGTTACCACCCCGAGCGTGGCAGGGGTACTAGCCCCCTGGACGGTCGGTGGGGGCCGGCGCCACCGAGGGCGCGGGGCTGGCCGGAGCGATGGCGGTGCCGGCCGCCTGAACCACGCGTGGAGCCTTCTCGGCGGCCATGCGCTGGCTCAGGGTGGCGTCGAGGTCACGGCCGAAGGAGGCGACCGTCGGGTCGGTGGAGGCCATCATCTTGCGAACCGCGGGCCAGAGCGGATGGTCCGGGTCCTCCTGCTCGGCCACGCCCCGGACGAGGAGGAGCACGGCCGCGTCGCGATCGGCAGGAGTGGCGCCCCGGAGCGTGAACAGCAGCTCGTCCGGCGCGGTGCGGGCGACGTCCGCGAGCGACGCGGAGACGGTGTGCTGGGCGCCCGGGTCCGACGCCGACGGCCGGGCCAGCTCCAGCAGGCGTGTGAGCGCCTCGCCGTTTCCCTCGGCTGCGAGCGAGGTGAGGCTGCCGACGCAGGGCAGCTCGACCTTCAGCTCGCGGGCGAGCTTGCGCAGGCGGCCGTAGACCTCGTCGCTGGCGGTGAAGCTGTCGAGCAGGGCGCGGGTGCCGAGGTAGTCCCGCGGGTCGCTCTGGTAGATGGAGTCGGCGAGCACCGCGCGCACGGCCGGATCGTGCTCGGTGCGCCAGGCCGTCCTCAGGAAGGGCAGGTTCCGCTGGTCGCCCTTCTGCGCCACCGCGAGGTAGGTCCGGATGCGCGTCTTGGCCTCCTCGTTGGAGCTCGGGGCGAGGGTCGACGGCTGCATGACGCTGGCGACAGCCCGGTCCGGTCCGCCGGGGGCGCCGACCGCGGCCACGGCGGCGCCGATGGCGTCGATGCCCTGCACCACCGGAGCGGACCGGCCGGTGTGATCATTGACGATGACGCTGAAGGCGAAGCGCTCGCCGCCCACGGACTGGACGTAGCCGCTGAGCGCCGAGACGTTCTCCAGGGTGCCGGTCTTGGCGCGGAGCCGGCCCACGGCCTCGCTCCCCTCGAAGCGGTAGCGGAGGGTCCCGTCCTTGCCGGCGATGCCGACGCTGGAGAGGTACTCGGGGGCGAGCGGGAAGCGGTCCCACATCACCTTGAGCAGCTGCGCGAGCTGGCGCGGGGTGAAGCGGTTGGTGTCGTTGAGGCCGGAGCCGTTGCGGAGGATGTACGAGCCGCGGGGGATGCCCACCTCACGCTCGAGGAACTCCTCGGCGACGGCGACCCCGTTGGCGGTGGTTCCGGGAGCGCCTTTGACCTCGGCGCCGAGCGTCTTGAGGAGCTGCTCGGCGACGAAGTTGCTGGAGAACTTGTTCATCCGCTTCAGGATGAGGTCGAAGGTCTCGCTCTGGGCCACGTGGAGGAGGCGCGCGCGCTCGGGGACGGCGCCGAGCTTCGTCTTGCCGCGCACGTGGATGCCGTGCATCTCGAGGATCTTCCGGAAGGTGTACCCGAAGTACATCGGCGGGTTGTCGATGCGCTTCCACACCGCCCACTCGCCCGATACGGGCACGGTGCCACGCACGGTGATGCGCTGGGCGCTGCCGGTCCACTGCGAGGCAACCGAGGCGCGACGGGCGCGGCTGGAGGAGCCGACGGCCTGGTTGACGATCTCGAAGTACTCCGAGGGCGGCTCGAGCTCGACGACGGCGCGTCCCCCGGCGGCCGAGGCCCGCAGGTAGACCCCGACGGCGTTGGCGTTGAGGCTGAGGGCGCCGGTGGGAGCGGTGTAGGCGCGGTCCGAGATCTCCTGCTCGAAGCCCGGGGCGAGGCGCTCACCGTCGAACCAGGTGTCGTCGAGCACGAGGTCCCCGACCTCGCGCAGGCCGAGGTGGGCGAGCTCCGAGGCGATCGCGTGGAGCCGCTCCGTGGTGATGCTCGGGTCGCCCTTGCCGCGGACCCAGAGGGTGCGGACGCGGTCGGTGGGACCGGGCTCGACGAGGAACTCGGTGTCGAACCTGTACTCCGGGCCAAGGCGGGCGAGGCTGGCGGCCGCGGTGACGAGCTTAACGTTGGACGCCGGGTTCATCAGGGCGTCGGCGTCCTTGCTGAAGACGACGCTGCCGTCGTCGAGGCTGACGAGCTGGACGCCGAGGCGGGCGTCCCGGAAGGGGGCGCGCTGGGCGAGGTCGAGGAGGGTCTTCTTCAGCGCTTCGCGGTCGGCGCCCTTGGAGGGGGCCGTGGCGCCGGCGGCAAGGCTTCCGAGGAGGAGGGCGGCGACCAGGAAGGGACGACAGGGAGACAAACGGGCTGCACTCCGGGGCGAACGGCCGATGGACGGATCTTCCCCCGCTGGTCTTCACGACCGCAAGGTGGGGCGAGCGCTCACGCGGCCGGAATGGCGGGGAGCGGGCGGCAGAGGTGCACCGGAGCGGACAGTTGAGCCCCCGGGTGAAGGGACGGGCGCAGGGGGGGTCCGGAGCAGGGGACGCGTGGGGGCGAGTCCCCGCGGCGGGTCCACACACCGGGGGCGCGAGTCCCCGCGTGACCGCGGGGGCACATTGGTCAGAAGGACAACGAGGGCGGGGCGGCCGCCTCGGGCGAGCCGGGGCGGAATGGAGCCCGGGCCCCGGGGCCGCTTCCGCCTGTCCTGCGGCCGGCGACCGACCGACACCCGGCGGCTCGGCCATTGCCCGCCGCGGGCTGTCGCCGCGAGGTGTCTGGCACCTCGCTCGGGCAGCTCGACCCGGTCGCCCTCCTCGTTTTCAGGCCGCGTGGCTCGCCGACGCCTCGGCCGCCCTCCCCGCCCGGTCCGGAATCAGCCGCAGGACCAGCATCCCCGACACCCCGGAGACCAGCGATCCGACCAGAACCCCGAGCCGCGCCTGGTTCAGCAGCTCCGGGTGCCCGCCGAACGCCAGGTTCGCGATGAACAGCGCCACCGTGAAGCCGATCCCCGCGACCATGGCGACCCCGTAGACCTTGCTCCACTGCGCGTGACCCGGCACCTCCGCCGTTCCCAGACTCACCGCCGCCCAGGTGAAGGCGAAGATCCCCAGCTGCTTCCCCACGAAGAGCCCCACCGCCACTCCCAGGAACACCGGCGCGCCCAGGTCCGCGATCGTCATCCCGGCCAGCGAGACGCCGGAATTCGCCAGCCCGAAGAGCGGCATGATGAAGAAGGCCACCCAGGGGTGCAGCGCGTGCTCGAACCGCTGCAGCGGCGGCACGGCCTCGCGCACCCCGTCGCGCACGTGCAGCAGATCGCTCGTGTCCAGCCGCTGATTCAGGTCGAGCGTCCGCCGGGAGTGTTCCCGCAGCTCACCCAGCACCTCACGGATCGGTCGCCGCGTGACCGCCGGAACCAGCAGCCCGAGCAGCACGCCGGCGATGGTCCCGTGCACGCCGGCGTTGTGCAGCGCGAGCCACAGCCCCACGCCGGCCACCACGTACGCGACCCAGCTCTCCACCCCGAGCCGCCCCACCCCCCAGATGCCGCCCACCAGCAGCGCGACCCAGACCAGCCCCATCGGGTGCAGTCCGCCGCCGTAGAAGAGCGCGATGACGAGGATGCCGACGATGTCGTCGAAGATCGCCAGCGCCGTCAGGAACACCAGCAACGGCCGCGGCACCCGCTTCCCCATCAGCACGACGCACCCGATGGAGAAGGCGATGTCCGTCGCCATCGGGATCGCCCAGCCGGCCTCCCCCGGGGTGCCGCGGTTCAGGACGAAGAAGATGGCGGCCGGGAGCAGCACCCCGCCGGCGGCGGCGATGGCCGGGAGCAGCGCCTGGCGGACCTTGCGGAGCTCTCCCTCGACGAGCTCACGCTTGATCTCCATGCCGACGACGAAGAAGAAGATCGTCATCAGCCCGTCGTCGATCGCCTGACGCAGGCTGGCCTGGAATCCGGCCGGGCCGAACCTCAGCTCGACCGGAGTCGTCCACAGCCGCTCGAAGGCCAGGTGCCAGGGGGAGTTCGCGAGCGCGAAGGCCAGCAACGCCGCCCCGAACAGCACGATGCCCCCCGCCGCCTCCATCCGGGTGAACGCACGGAGGGGGTCGAGCACGATGGACCGGAAGAGCGGCGGCGGCGGTCGGTGAGCGGGCTCGGCCATGACCGCCCGAACATAGTTGGGCGCGGCCCTCCGGGAGCAGCCGGATCCTCTCTCGCGACAGGCGTCCCCCCCGGACGGCCGGGCGTCGGCTGGCTCAGCGCGTGCTGATCAGCTCGACGTCGTCGCGGCGGTTCTGCGCGTGCGACTCGGCGTCGTGGCCCTGCGCCACCGGATGCTCCTCGCCGTAGCTGATGGTCTCCACCCTCGAGCTCGCCACCCCGAGGTTCACCAGGTACTTCCGCGCCACCTCCGCTCGTTGCTGCCCGAGCGCCAGGTTGTACTCCGTGGTCCCGAGCT
>CAZDSB010000046.1:0-8655 GCA_964507515.1 uncultured Myxococcaceae bacterium | reverse complement strand
TGCCGACCGTCGGCGGGCTGCTGACCGGAAACAAGGCGGCGTACCAGTATCTGCCAAGGACGGCGGCGGCGTTTCCGGCAGGCGAGCGTTTTCTCGAGTTGATGGACCGCTCGGGGGCGTTCCGGGCCCGCTCGGCGCGGCCCTTCACCGGTGGCATCACCTGGCTGTACCGCGGAGTCGTCGCCGGCTGACGCTCCCCGCGGAATCCTGCGGGGATGCCGCTCGTGTGTCATCGTCCTGCTCCGCCGCTGTTCCGGCTGTGGAGGGGTCGGCCGTGTACGGACAGAGCTCCACGTCGTCATGAGGAACGTCCGATGACCGCTCCAAAGATCCTGCTCTCCTGCGCGGCAGTCCTGGCGCTTGGCTGTGCCACCACCGAGTCGGCTGCGCCCAGGGCGGCAGGGCCGGCGCGTCCCTCCGTCCCGGAGGCGATCGAGGCGCCGGCGAGCGCGACACCGGTGGTGCAGCTGGCGGCGAAGGGGACGCAGAACTACAGGTGCCAGGCGACGTCGACCTCGGGCGCTGCCGAGTGGAAGCTGGTGGCTCCGGACGCGGAGCTCTTCCGTGCGGCGGACTTCTCCGGAGACGTCGCGGGAACGCACGGCGCCGGTCCGTCCTGGACGCTGAAGGACGGCAGCGGCGCGAAGGGCGACGGAGCGAACGCGAAGAAGGCCGCATCGCCGGAGGGCGGAGCCGTCGCGTGGCTGCTGATCCCCGCGCAGTCGAACGGCCAGCCCGGAGAGCTCCAGGGCGTGACGTTCGTCCAGCGGATCGGGACGAAGGGCGGTCTGGCGCCCGCGGGCGGCTGTGAGTCGAGCAGCGTCGGCGCCGAGACGAAGGTGCCGTACACGGCGACGTACGTGTTCTACCGCTGAACGGCGGACACCCGGTTCTCTCGCGAGAGAGCGGAGGAGCGCTCCGAGGCAACCCCAGAACCGGCGCCACCTCCTCGCGCGGGCGGTTCCGGACGGCCTGCGCGCTCCTCGGACGCTCCTTTGACGCGCGGAACCGTGCGGCGTGCAAGACCGCACCTGCGATCGCCGAGGCGTCCTGCGACAGAGCGGGCTTCGGCGCCCAATCGTTCGCCAGGGTGGGGGGTTGCGCGCTCTCGAGGGCGATCGTGCAGGCGACTGCTCGACCGAGGTCCGGGGGCCGGCGCGCTGGGTCCCAAGGTGCAATAGCAACCACACCCGTCTTGGTGGCGATCGCGGGACGACGAATCGCGGGGATGCAGGATCCAACTCCACCGGAGTTGCTATTGCACCTACGCGCTCACGACCGGGGGTCCCGGGCCAGCCCGCGGCGCGTCCCGGCCGAGCGAGGGCTGCCGAGGGTCAGTTGCGCGAGGTCTCGCGCGTCAGCGGGAAGGCCCGACCCCGGGTGCAGGATCTGCTCGGGCAGCGTCTGCGCTCGCCCTGCAGCCGCGTCTTCCGCGGAGCGCCGGTATCGCAGCTGAACCGGGGGAGCGCAGCCCGGCCGGAGCAGAGGCGCTCGGCGTCACGCTCCGGGGCACGCCGGTCGAACCCGCGCTGCAGACGTTCCGGTACAGCGCTCACCGTTCCCGAGCATGCCGCGGTCGGCTTCGTTCCGGGCGCCGGGATCATGGCGCGTGCACGGTCCGGTCTCCGACACCTGCCGGGCCCGGAGCTAGGGGCCAGCTCCGCCGCGGCACGGCGTCCGCCGCGCACCGAACCCGCGTCCAGCAGGGGCAGCTGAACCAGCGAACGACGCGGCGCCCGCGCTCGGGGCGCCTCGGCCCTTACAGCCTCGACCCCTCGAAGTCGTAGATCTTGTCCACCGCGATCTGCCGGTACCGGTCCGCCTTCAGCGCCCGCTTCGCCGCCTCCCAGGTCAGATCCAGCGGAGGCGCGTCGGGCATCTCCTTCTTCCGGCGCTTCACTTCCTTCTTGATCGCCTTCACCGCCTCGCGCGGGTGGAAGCAGAACGCCGAGCTGAACACCAGCGCCCCGTCGAAGGGGATGAGCCGCGCCTCGAGGATGTCGCCCTTCTCCAGGCCCACCGTGTGCCGGCGCTCGCTGACGTCGAACTCCTTGCCACCGAACAGCTCCCGCAAGCGAACGATGCCCGGCTTGATCTTCCGGACCTCGAACAGCCCGTGCACCGTCTCGGTGAAGCTGCGGAACGCCGCGATCTCACCCGGGTCCACCGCCGCCGCCCGCGCGTCGAGGAACTCCTCCGCCGGCGTCTTCCCGGCGTCGGGCCGCTTCCGGTCGAAGAGGTAGTGGTCGAGGAACGACGCCATCCTCATCTCGAACTGCTTGTCGTCCTCGAAGACCTCGCCGGTGCGCTGGAAGTACTCGGCCTTGGCCGCGAGGAGGTCCGGCTTTCGCTCCTCGTGACTGGCAAACGCGATGAGCTGGTCCAGGTACGCTTGATAGGACAATGGGTGATCCCGGGGGGGGCTGGGCCGGCGAATCTACCGCGCCATCGCCTGTGTGAAGCGGGCGAAGAGGTGCCGCGCGTCGTGCGGCCCCGGGCTCGATTCCGGGTGGTACTGGACACTGAAGGCACGGGCGTCGGGGATCTCCAGGCCCTCCACGGTGTGGTCGTTGAGGTTGAGGTGGGTGACGTTCGCCTTCCCCTTGACCGACGCCTCGTCCACCGCGAAGCCGTGGTTCTGGGCGGTGATCTCCACCTTCCCGCTCAGCAGATCCTTCACCGGCTGGTTCGCGCCCCGGTGGCCGAACTTCATCTTGTAGGTCGTCCCGCCGATGGCCCGGGCCAGGATCTGATGCCCCAGGCAGATCCCGAAGACCGGTACCTTGCCCAGCAGCGCCGCGACCGCCCGGTCGGCGCCGGCGACCGCCGCCGGATCTCCGGGCCCGTTCGTCAGGAAGACGCCATGGGGGCGCTTCGCCAGGACCTCCTCGACCGGGGTGGCCGCCGGAACGACCGTCACCCGGCAGCCGGCGTCCACCAGGAGCTGGATCATCGCCTTCTTGAGACCGTAGTCGTAGGCGACGACCTCGAAGCGGAGCTCGGGCTTCGGGCGCTCCGGGGAGAACACCGACGGTGTCGGCTCGGTGAAGACATAGGGCTTCCGGGTGCTGATCCCCGATACGAGATCTTGCCCTTCCATCCCCGGCGCGCGGCGGGCCCGCTCCACCAGGGCAGCGGCCGAGTGCCCGGCGCTGGAGATGACGCCCATCTGCGCCCCGCGGGTCCGGATGTGGCGCACCAGCTTCCGGGTGTCGATGCCCTGCAGACCCACCACCCCGTGCCGCTGCAGGTAGGCGTCGAGCGTCTCCGCGGCCCGCCAGTTGCTGGCAGCCTCGGACAGCGAGCGGACGATCATCCCCACCGCGTGGGGCCGGGCGCTCTCGTCATCGACCGGGTTCGCCCCCACGTTGCCCATCTCGGGAGCGGCCATGGTGACCACCTGACCCACGTACGACGGATCGGTGAGGATCTCCTGGTATCCGCTCATCGAGGTGTTGAAGACCACCTCGCCCACCGTCTCCCCGGTGGAACCGAACGCCTGGCCCTCGAAGGTCGTCCCGTCTGCAAGAGCCAGGATGGCTCGCTTCGTCATCGTTTCTCCTCGAGAGGCCAGACCGTCCGGCCCCCGACCACGGTCCGGACCACCCGCCCCGCGACCTTCCGGCCCTCGTAGGGAGTGTTCCGGCTCTTCGATTGGAACCGTGCCGCCTCGACCGTCCACTCGGCGCCGGGGTCCACTAACGTCACGTCGGCAGGCGCGCCGGGCCCCAGGTGCCCGCCCGGGAGCCCGAAGGTCGCCGCCGGTCCCGAGGTCAACAGCTCCACCGCCCGGACCGGACCGAGCACCCCCCCCCGGACCAGCTCCAGGGTGAGCGGCAGCGCCGTCTCGAGCCCGACGACCCCGTTGGCCGCCTCGGCGTAGGGCACATGCTTGTCCATGACGCCGTGGGGAGCGTGGTCGGTGGCCACGGCGTCGATCGTTCCGTCGGCCAGCCCCTCCCGGATGGCGGCCACGTCCTCCGCATGCCGGAGCGGCGGGTTCATCTTGGCGTGGGTGTTCCACCCCTCCACCGCCTCGTCGGTCAGGCTGAAGTGGTGCGGCGCGGCCTCCGCCGTGACCCGCAGCCCTCGCCGCTTCGCCTCCCGGACCAGGGCCACGCTGGCGGCGCAGCTCAGGTGCGCGACGTGGAGCCGGCCTCCGACCTCGTCCAGCAGGACCAGATCCCGGGCGACCATCGCCACCTCGGCCGAGCGCGGGATGGGCAACAGCCCCAGACGTGTCGCCCGGGGCCCGTCGGTGAAGGCTCCGCCGGCCGAGAGCGTGAGGTCCTCCTCGTGCACCATGACAGGCAGGCCGAGCGGAGCGGTGTAGAGCAGCACCCGCCGCATCAGGCTCGCGCTCATCACTGGCCGGCCGTCGTCGGTCACTGCCACGCAGCCCGCGTCCCGGAGCGCCCCGAGCTCCGCCATCTCCTCGCCCCTGAGACCCTTGCTGATCGCGCCCACCGGATACACCCGCGCCAGGTCCGCCTCCGCGGCCCGCTGCCGGATGAGCTGCGTCACCAGCGCCGAGTCGTTCACCGGGCGAGTGTTGGGCATCGCCGCGACGGCGGTGAAGCCTCCCGCCACGGCGGCGCGGGTCCCGGTGAGGATGGTCTCCTTCCCCTCCTCGCCCGGCTCGCGCAGGTGCACGTGCAGGTCGATGAAGCCGGGGGTGACCCAGAGTCCGTGCGCCTGGATCTCGTCCGCGCCGTCGAGCGGCAGCGGCTTCTCGGACACCGCCGCGACCTTCCCGTCCTCCAGCCGCACGTCGCGCACCCCGTCGACGCGATTGCGAGGGTCGATGACCCGACCGCCCCGGATGACGATGGGCTTGCTCATCCGCAGGATTCCAAGATTGCCATCCGCACCGCGACCCCGTTCGCCACCTGCTCGAGGATGACATTGGCCGGACCGTCGGCCACCTCCGGCGCGAGCTCCACGCCCCGATTCACCGGGCCCGGGTGCATCACGACCGCATCGGGCTTGAGCGAACGTGCGCGCCCGACGGTGAGCCCGAACGCCCGGGCGTACTCGGCGGAGCTCGGGAACATCGACTCCTTCTGACGCTCGAGCTGGACCCGGAGCATCATCACCGCGTCCGCCTCCTCGAGCGCAGCGTCGATCGAGGGCACCACGCGCGCACCGAGCGCGTCGAGGCCCACCGGCACCAGCGTGGGAGGGCCTGCGACCACCACCCGCGCCCCCAGGGTGGTGAGGCAGTAGATGTTGCTCCGGGCGACTCGGCTGTGGAGCACGTCGCCGACGATGGCCACCGTCTTGCCCTCGAGCGTCCCCCAGCGCTCGTGGAGAGTGAAGGCGTCGAGCAGCGCCTGCGAGGGATGAGCGTGGGTTCCATCGCCCGCGTTCACCACCGAGCAGTGAACCTGACGGGCGACGAGGTGCGCGGCTCCGGATGCCGGGTGCCGGAGGACGATGATGTTCGCCCCCAGGGCCTCCACGTTCCGGACGGTGTCCACGAGCGACTCGCCCTTGGAGACGCTGGAGATCGCGGCGTTGAAGTTGAGCACGTCCGCGCCGAGCGCCTTCGCCGCGCGCTCGAAGGACAGCCTGGTCCGGGTGCTGTTCTCGAAGAAGAGGTTCGCCACCACGCGGCCCGCGAGCGAGCGCAGCGGCGTCCCGCTCCGGAGGCCACGGCCGTGAAGGCGGGCCCGGCCGAAGAGGAGCTCGATGTCGTGCCGGGACATCCCCTCGGTGGTCAGCAGGCTGCGGGGCGAGAACGGTTTCACGGCCGGAGGGTGGCTTCCCGCGAGGTGTGGAACTTCAACGTCCAGTACTGCTCCAGCGGCTTGAGCTTCACGGTGCGCCCATAGTCCACCGTGAGGCGGCCGGACTTGCCGTCCGCCCCGCGCTCGATCTGCACATCGTCCGCCTCGACGCCGAGCCCGCGCACCTGGACCTGCTTCCCGTCCTGGTCCTCCCAGTGGTACCCGACGAGGGCGAGCTTGGCGGCGACGCCCTTCTGAATCATCGACTCGGTCATCCCCAAGTTCTCGGAGGTGAGCTGACCGGCCCCGGCGGCGAGCGCCTCGCGGACATCGAGATCGTCGAGCCAGAGGGGAACGTAGAGCCAGGCGAGGTAGCCCCCCGAAAGCACGGCGACGGTCAGGGTCAGGTTGACCAGGTTCACCGCGCCGCGGGGCCGTCGCACGAGCCCGTCGGATACGCTGCCTGTGCTCCGGCGTCAATGGGCGCGCGGCCTGCCGACCTGTACCCACGCCCGGGACGGCCGGCCAACCCCCCTTCCAAGGGGGACGCCTCCCGGAAGCGCGCAGCGGCGTGCCACCGATCCGGCTCAGTCCCCCGAACCCAGGGGGACGCCTGCGGAAGCGCGCAGTGGCGCGCCACCGATCCGGCTCAGTCCCCCGAACCCAGGGGGACGCCTGCGGAAGCGCGCAGCGGCGCGCGAGCGATCGGGCTCAGCGTACCTGGCGGAAGAAGCGATCCGTCCGCAGACCCGTGCCGCCGAAGAGGTCGGACAGGAGTCCCCCGTGGGAGAGCGACAGCCAGATGATCATCGCCTTCCCCTTGATGTTCCCGTCGGGCACGAAGACGATGTTCGGTGGGCCGCCGAGGCCGAAGCGGCTGTCTGAGCTGTTGTCGCGGTTGTCCCCCATCACGAACACCGACCGCGGCGGCACGGTGATCGGCTGCTTCGGCTGATCGTTGGCGCGTCTGCCGGTGATCAGGATGTCGTGCACGTGTCCGGACAGGGTCTCCTTCCACAGCTGGGGGTGGACCAGCTGCCAGGGGCTGTCCTGGTTCTTCTCCCAGACGTCGACCTGCTGATCGGCGAGGTGCGCCGGCACCACCTGACCATTGAGGTAGACACGGTCGTCCTTGAACTCGATCACGTCGCCGGGGATGCCGACGACCCGCTTGATGTAGTCCTCGCCGGTGACCGGGTTCTCGAAGACGATGACGTCTCCGCGCGCCGGCGGGCGGACGATGACGAAGGGGACGACGTTCGCCCACGGGATGTGCACCCCGTAGATGAACTTGTTCACGAAGATCTGATCCCCGATCTGGAGGGTGGGGAGCATCGAGCCGCTGGGGATGCGGAAGGGCTCGATGAAGATGGCCCGGATGAGCAGCGCCACCGCCAGTGCCTTGGCGATCCCGATGCCGATCCCCACCGCGTTCTGCTTGCGGAACGCCGGGATCAGCCGCGTGGCCTGATCGGAGAGGGAGTGGATCTCCTTGTCCAGCGCGGTTGCGTCCCCGGCGGCCACCGCGGCGTCCACCCGGGCCGCTCCGTCGACGAGCCGATCGCGGGCGGCCACGTCGTGCACCGAGCCGAGGCCGTGGGACAGCTCACCGGTCAGCTCCCGGGCGTCGTGCCGGAGGCGCCGGAGCGTCGCTCCTCGACGGTCCACCGAGCGCCACACCAGCACCCCCACGAACCACGCCACCATCAGGAGCCCGAAGCCCTGCATGACCGGCAACGCCGCCGGCGCGGTCGAGAGGAACGACTCGATGATGATGAGGTAGGGGATCAGCACCAGCGCGAGCACGGTGATCGGCGACCAGAGGCTTGTCGCCAGATCGAACCAGTGCAGGCGCCTGCGCCGCGCGGACTGCTCCGCGGTCCGGCGGGCTCCGAGCTCCGTCTCGAGCGGAGGGCGCTCCTGGACGCTGGTGGCCATGCCCTCGTGCCTAGCTTTCCGTCTTCAGCACGGCCAGGAAGGCCTCCTGCGGGATCTCCACCGAGCCCACCTGCTTCATCCGCTTCTTGCCCTCCTTCTGCTTCTCGAGGAGCTTTCGCTTTCGGCTGATGTCGCCACCGTAGCACTTGGCGAGCACGTTCTTGCGCATCGCGGAGATGGTTTCCCGCGCAATGACCCGGCTCCCGATGGCCGCCTGGATCGCGACCTCGTACATCTGCTTCGGGATGACCTCCTTCAGGCGCGCGCACACGTCCCGGCCGCGCTGGTAGGCGCGATCGCGGTGCACGATGACGCTGAGCGCATCCACGGGGTCTCCGTTGATCAGCACGTCCAGCTTCACCAGGTCCGAGGTCTGGTACCCGGCGAGCTCGTAGTCGAGGCTGGCATAGCCCCGGCTCACGCTCTTGAGCTTGTCGAAGAAGTCGAACACCACCTCCGACAGCGGCATTCCGTAGGTCACCTGGACCCGCTTTCCGGAGCTTCCCAGGTACTTGATGTCCTTCTGCACCCCGCGCCGGTCCTGGCAGAGCTTGAGGATCGCGCCCAGGTACTCGTCCGGCACGTGGATGTGGCAGGTGAGGACTGGCTCCTCCATGTGCTCGATGTGCTGCGAGGCCGGGAGCCGGGCGGGGTTGTCCACCAGCAGCTCCTCCCCCTTCACGGTGAAGACCTTGTAGACCACCGAGGGGGCGGTGGTGATGAGCGACAGGCCGTACTCGCGCTCCAGACGCTCCTGCACGATCTCCATGTGGAGCAGGCCCAGGTACCCGCACCGGAAGCCGAAGCCGAGCGCGGTGGAGGTCTCGGGCTCGTAGGTGAATGCCGAGTCGTTGAGCTGGAGCTTCTCCAGCGCGTCGCGCAGGTTCTCGTAGTCCGCAGAGTCGATCGGAAACACACCGCTGAACACCATCGGCTTCACTTCCTGGAAGCCGGGGAAGGGCTCGACGGTGGGGCGCGCCGCCTCGGT
>CAZDSB010000045.1:0-14448 GCA_964507515.1 uncultured Myxococcaceae bacterium | reverse complement strand
GGATGACGGGAGGGTCCACCGCGCCCCGGCGCCCGCGCCACGGACCCGCAGCAGCCGGATCCAGCGGCCCTTCAGGCTTCCGCCCCAGGGCTCCGACCGGGGGTGTGGTGAGCACGGCGAGGCGACCGAGACCGAAGCGAGGCGGGCACACGAGGAGCGAGCAGCGGAGGCGTGCCCCGTGGCACGTCGAGCAGCGTAGCGACGAGGCTGCCCGACGCAGCGAGAGGATCGGCCGCCGCAGCGATCAGCACACCCCGGTCGGAGCCCTAGTCCTCGGTGGCCTCGCGGAGCTTGGCCAGACCGCGGGTCTCCACCTGGCGGATGCGCTCCCGGGTGAGGTTCATGATCTCCCCCACCTCCTCGAGCGTGATGCCGCCCTTCTCGGCGACGTCGAGCGCGCAGGTGTGCTCGAGCTCCCAGATCTCCTTGTCGGGGAAGTTGAGCTTGATCGACCCGGTCTCGGGGTTCACGTCCAGGTAGAGGTTGTGCTTGCAGGAGACGAACAGGCAGGGCCGTGGGCCGTTGATGCAGTCGGCCCGTCTTCGCGGCCGGTTCTCCTCGACGCTCCGGAGCAGCTCCTGCTCCTCCGGGTCCACATCGCCGGCCAGACGGCGCCGCCGGAGCTCGCGGGCCATCTCCTTGCGGGACATGGTCTTCGAGCGGCGGCGCTCCGTCGGGGCCGCCACCGCGGGCTCGGGCTCAGCGGGGTCCGCAGTCCACTCGGGCTTGGCCTCACTCATTGCTTCCCTCCTCCGGACCGCTTGACGGCGGAACTGGTCGCCGGTGGTGTCACGACAGATCGCTCCGCTCGACGGAGCCGAGGGCCCGCTGCGCGGTGAGCGCGCTGCCGACTCGAGAGAGGTCAGCCACCAGATCCTCGGCGCGCCGGCGCAGGCCGCTGAGCTGGCCCTGCAGCGAGCGCCGCTGCCCGGTGGCCAGGGCGCGCTCGCCGAGCTCGGACTCGAGCCCGCTCAGGGTCTCGTCCAGGCTGCGCTCCACCTGGTCGATGTGGTTCTTCACCCCGACGAAGGAGCGACGGATGTCCTCCAGGGTGAGACCCGCGGCCATCATCTTCTTGATCGCGTTGATCCGCCGGACCGACTCGACCGGGTAGAGGCCGTGGCTGCCGCGGTGCTTCCCCTTGCGGCCCACGCGGCGGCTGCGGGGCAGCAGGCCGGCCTGGACGTACTTGCGGAAGGTGGCCTCGGAGAGGCGGACGCCCTTGGGCCGGAAGATCTCGACGATGGCTCCGGCGGACAGGCCGCGGGCGAACTCGCTCTCGATGCGCGCCAGCTCTCCCGGGTCGAGATAATCCATTGAATGATGGATTGAGAATATCGGCTACTGACAGGATGCTATTGAGTGGTCTACATCCCCGTCAAGAGGGCTCGGCCGTTCAGGGAGGAACCGCGGACGGTCGCGAGGGGTCAGTGCTCGGCGGGGGGATGCTCGAGCGTCGCGGTGTGGCCCTGCAGTAGCTGCACGGTGTAGGCGCCCGGGACACCGTCCGGTCCGGTCAGCTCGACCAGGTGGCGGCCCGGAGCCAGGCGCACCGTCCTGCTCCCCTGGACGTACCCGGCGCGCCTGCCGTCCACCTTGAGCTCGGCCCAGGGCTTCGCGCGGATCAAGAGACGGGCGCGGGCCGTGCTTGCCGGGCCCGGCATCCCCGCCCCTCCCCTCTCCGGCGCAACGCGGTCGGCGTCCGGAGTGGCGCCGCTGCTCGCGCTCGAGCCGGCGAAGGGGGGCATGGCCGGCTCGGGAGCCGGGACCGCCGGCATCGTCCGGGCGTTCGCGGCGGGTTCCTCGGGCGCAGGCAGTGACCCGGGGTGGGCCGGTCCGGCGGACGGCGAGGCGGCGGCAACGGAGGGGGCGCCGGCGGGCCGCCGCCAGCGCTTGAGCACGGCCGGTCCGGAGCGGAGCGCGAGCACGGCAGCCGCCGCGAGGCCCAGCACCAGCGCCAGCGCGATCCGGCGGCGCGTTCGCCCGGGCACGGGGAGCACCTCGGTCGGCGGCGGCTGGACGGGCGCCGGGGTCAGCCGCTCCGTCCGTGGAGCCTGCGGATCCGGGACCGCCGGCTGGTACGCGACCGTCGGCGGTGGCGAAGAGTCGGACAGCGAGATCGGGATCGAGCCCGTGTCGGCAGCGGGCTCGGCCACGCCGGCTTCCTCGGGGAACATGCGGCGGAGGAATGCGCCCACGTCGGTGTCCTCGAGCGAGCGCGCGCCTCCCAGCACCACCTCGGCGAGCGCTCGTTCCAGCTCGTGCGCGGTGGGCCAGCGACGCGCCAGGTCCCTCTCCAGCGCCCGCATCACCGCGGCGTCGAGGGCTGCCGACACGCCCGGGTTGAGACGCGCGGGAGGAACGATCAGGCGCTCCTGCACGGCCCGGAGCACCGCGACGTCCCCATCACCCTCGAACAGCCGGGCCCCGGTGAGCAGCTCCCAGAGCGTGACCCCGAGCGCGAACACGTCGGTGCGCGCATCCACCCCGTCTCCCCGGCCTTGCTCCGGAGACATGTACGCGAACTTGCCCTTCAGCATCCCCGAGGTCGTCGCCGCGCCGCCGGCCTTGGCGATGCCGAAGTCGGTCAGCTTCACCGCGCCGTCGAAGCTCAGGAGCACGTTGTGCGGCGTGACGTCGCGGTGCACGAGGTTGAGGCTGCGGCCGGCGTCGGCCAGCCGGTGGGCGTAGGCGAGCCCGCGCGCGACCTCCATCCCGATCTGCGCCACCAGCATCGGTGGAATCGCGACTCCGCGCTCCTGGCAGCGGCGGCGCAGCTCCCAGAGCGAGTGGCCGCGCACGTACTCCATCGCCAGGTAATAGGTGTCCTCGTGCTTGTCGAAGTCGAAGATGTGGACGAGGTTGGCGTGGTTCAGGCGGCTGGCCACTCGCGCCTCGGCGATGAACATCCGCACGAAGTCCGGGTCTCCGGCCAGACCGGGACGGACGCGCTTGATGACCACGTCCTTCTCGAATCCCTCGGGGCCGAGCGCCGCGGCGAGGTAGATCTCCGCCATTCCGCCCTCGGCGAGCTTTCGCCGGACGACGTACTTGCCGATGGGCGTGCCGGCGGCGAGCGTCATCGCAAAGGTCGTGGCACGGGAAGATCGTCTACGGTACCGGCCGGCTTCTCCGAGCGTCAAACGGCGCAGGGACCCACACCGGCGCACTGCGCCGATCGATCAGTTGCCCGACGTCGCCGGGCTCTGCCGGATTCTCCGGACGAGCTTGCCCTCGGCGTCGTAGAGCGCGGTGCACGTCGGCTTCCCCGAGCCCATGACCAGGCCGGCGTTGACGACCACCAGGAACGGTCCCCGCTCGGTCGAGGCCTGCTGGAAGACCTGCGCCACGCGATCACACCCCGGCGCACCCGCTGCGTCGCGGACGTGGCAGAGGAGCACCCAGCGGAAGGGCGAACTCCGCTTCTCGGCCGGCTTCTGCTCCATGATGTGCTGGAAGCGGCTGACCTCCTCGCCCGAGAACAGCAGCGTCTCGGCGCACAGCGTGCGGTTCAGCTCCTGGACCGCCGGGGAGTCCTTCCCCCGGGCGATCGCCTGCTGGCCCGCGCGCCCGAGCTCGAAGATCCACGGATAGCGCTTCTTCACGAAGAGCCCGAGCGCCACCAGCCCGATCATCCCACCGATGGCCAGCGCGGCGAGGCAGCCCATCCCGAACCGCTTCCAGCGCGCGCTCCCACCGGCCGCGGCCGGGCTCCCCCTCGCGTCCATGGGCCGATCATAGCCCGCTGATCGGTCGCCGATCAGCCACAGCCGCGGCTGTAGGTGACCTCGATCGTGGAGCCCGGAGGCGGCGGGGCGGCGAAGATGACCGTGTTCGAGACGGGCTCGTAGACCCACCCCGTCGCCGGGGCTCCGTCCACCGTCACCGTGACCCCGGCCGCGTCGGGCGTCCCGCTCAGCGGGAAGCGCGTCTGCGCGGAGAATGCCCTGCCCACCACGTCCTCGAGCAACGGGCCGAAGTCCGGCGCGCAGACCGACTCGATCGCTCCACCGGTGCGAGTCGCCGCCTCCGCGTACCGCAACCCCTGTCCCGACGCCGAGGGGCACGTCTCGCCCGAGGGCACGATCGCGTAGAGGGCCGCGCGGCCCGCGGCGCCCGCCCCCTTCAGCTGCTGGAGGAAGCGGACGTAGGTGGCCACCGTGTCCGGCGAGGTGTCGTCGTCATCGCTCACCACGACCACCGCCAGGCTCGCGGTCTCGCGGTAGAAGCCCAGGTTCCCGTCGTTGCCGAGCGGTGTCCCGGGCGCGTCCGCGTGGTCCACCAGCGGCGGTGTCAGCGCCCGGCGCATCGCCTCGAGGCCTTCCTGCTCGTAGGCGCACTCGCCCACCTGCACCGCCTGCTGCAGCGCCGTGCCCAGGCTGGGAGTGCCGTTGGTGAAGATCCGCGGTGCGCTGTTGTTCGCCGGGAAGAGCCTGCCGGCCTCACCGCCCTGCGCGCCGCCTGGACAGCTGGCACCCGTGGGGTCGATGCCGGTGGTTGTCACACCGACGTGGAGATCCACGCCGGTGGCCAGCGCTGCGCTCGCGAACGCCGGCATCGACGCAACCAGGCGAGGAGACTCCTCGAGCATGGAGGCGGTGTTGTCCACGACGAAGAGCACGTCCACCTGCCCGGGCTGACCCTCGACGAAGGTGTCGGTCTGGGTCGACGAGGCGCTCGACTCCCCGACCAGCGACACCAGCAGCGGCGGGCTGATGTAGGAGTTGGCGATGTACAGCGGCGAGAGGTTCAGCCCCGGCACCTTTCCGAGGTATTCCACGTCCAGCGTCAGTCCGGATCCCGGGGCCAGCGTCTGGGGGACCGGAGGCGCGACCGAGAAGAGGAACTCCCCGTCGGTGCTTCCGGCTCCGATGATGGCCGAGTTCACGGTGACCGCCGTGGAGCAGCCGTTCACCACGCTGATCTGCCGGGTCAGCGCCGGGCAGGCCGGGCTAGCAGAGCCGAAGTCCACGTAGCCCGGGTTCGCGGTGAGGCACGTGCTTCCCACCGACGCCGTGAGAGGCAAGGAGATGGGGGGCTGGCCCGTTCCGTTGACCGTCCCCACCCCCGCGTACGTGCCAGGGGTCGAAGGAGCGGTGAACTGCACCTCGAAGGTGAAGTACTCGCCGGGGTTCATGGGCAGGTTGTTCACGCTGCCCCCCGGCAAGGAATAGAGGTTTCCTCCGGTATCGGTGAGCGTCACCTGCTGGAGCAGGCAGATGTCGGCCCCGGCGTTGAGCACCTTCGCCCCGAGCAGCGACTGCGACCCCGGCACCACCGTGCCGAAGTCGATCGCCGACGGGGTCACCTGGAGGTTGCAGGGAGCGGAGGCGGCGGCGGTGCTCTGCAGCTGGACGTTCACCGTCCCGCCGGCGACCGAGGTCACGATCTGCAGCTGCTCGATCACGTCGCCGGAGACGGTCGGCTGGAAGCTGACCGGGATGATCACCGAGTTCCCGGTGGTGAGGGTCACCGGATAGGCCACCGGCGGATCGAGCTTGAACTGGGAACCCGCGCCGGAGAGCAGCGTGGCCGACACGACGTCGAAGGTGTACCCGGGCCCGCCGCAGTTCCGCACCGTGACCTGCGAGTCGGTGCGCGTGCCGATGGCGTGCTTGCCGAACTCGAGCAGCAGCGGCGCCACGCAGACCTTGGTCCCTCCGCCCACGCCGTTCAGCGGGACGTCCAGCGTGGGGTGGCGCACGCTGTCGTGGGTCAAGGTCAGCGTCCCCGCGGCGGCGTCGAGGTGCGTGCTGGTGTAGTTGACGGCGACGGTCGCGGTGGCGCCGCCCGCGATGACCAGGGGCACGGGCGTGCCGCCGCTCTGGAACCCGTCATCCCCCGTGACCGCGACGGCCGTGACCGTCACCGGCTCGGTCGAGAGATTCTTCAGCACGGCCATCCCGTTCACCGTGAAGTCGGTGGGAACCAGGCCGAAGTCCACCGTGGCCGGGTCGGCGATGAGCGCCTGCTCCAGCCCCTCGCCAGTGAGGGTCACCAGGACGTCGCCGCACCCCTTGCACGGCGTGACCGCGAGCGCGGCCCGCTTCACCCCCGGCCGCTGCGGATGGAAGCTCACGTCCTGGGTGACGGTCTGGCCCGGCGCCAGCGTCACCGGGGACATGGAGAACTCGTCCGCCCCGGCTCCGACGATGCGACCGGTGACGTCCACGGGGAGCGTGCTCGAGTTGGTCAGGGTCAGCTGGCGGATCTTCTCGGCGCCGATCTCGATCTTCCCGAAGTCGAGCGCGTCCTCCTTCAGGGCCGCGAAGGCGTCGACGCCCACGCCCTTCAGCCCCACGCTCGCCTGGGGAGAGCTGGTGCTGTCGGTGGTGACCAGCAGCGTTCCGCTCGCCGGCCCGGCGGCCCCCGGCTGGAAGACCACCTCCGCCTGGACCGTCTGACCCGGGAGGATGGCGTTCTGCCCAGGGACCGAGAAGCGGAAGGTGGTCCCCGGCGCGCCCTGGATTGCGACCCCGGTCAGGTCGAGCCGTCCCCGCCCGCTGTTACGCAGGGTGAGCGGCAAGCTGCGCTGGTCGTGAACGGCGACCTGCTGGAAGTCGAGCGCCTCGGGCGCGAGCTCGAGCGCCCCGTCCACGCTGACCGTGTTCCGGCGATCCCCGCAAGCGGCGAGCACGCACACCAGCACCCAGCACGTGCGCCGAAGTACCCTCCCCATTCTCCGTGTCGTCCTCCGGGGGCGGAAGCTAGCCACCGCCCCCCGCCGCGGCAGGACGCAGCCGTCCACCAGATGTCAGTTGACCCCGGGCCGAGCCGCGCGCTGTCATGTGCGCCGTGCACGAGACGACATCCGCGCGCCCGGTCGCCCCCGGACTCGCGCAGCGGCGCCGCGCGTTCCTCGCTTCCCTGCTTGCTCTCGCGCTCTCGGCATGCGCCTCGGGCAAGAGCGAGTCCGGCGGCGGCTCCCCGGCGCCAGCGCCCGGGTCGGCACCCGCCTTCGTCAGGCTCGACGGCCCCTGCTGGGTGGGCGGACGCATCACGCTCGACCCGTCGCTGCGAGCACAGTCGACCGGCGACGAGCTGGCGAACATCGGCTGCGACAACGTGGCTCTGGTGATGAAGACCGACGACGGGAGCACCAAGCTGGTGCACGCCGACGGGGTGCTCGCCGGAGGCTGGGGCGAGTGCCACTACCAGGTCACCGACGTTCCTCCGGGGGGCGCCACCTTCTCCGGGAAGGTGGTGGCGCTCTCCATCCCCGACTACCGGTACTCGCTGGTATCGAAGGCCGACTTCAACGCCGTGAAGTGCGGCGGCTCGCTCGCCTCGCTGAACCAGCAGCTCGACTTCGTGCTCACGGTGGCGGACGTACGGGGTCGGTGACGTCCACGGGCTTCCGCGCCGCCCACGGCGTCAGCCAGTAGATCATCCCGTTCACGTCCGAGGCGGTCAGGGCGACGAAGAGGTCGTTGAAGCCCGAGAGCCTCCGCACGCCCACCGACAGGCCCAGACGGTCCTGCAGCATCGACACCCCCACCTCGCCACCCCAGTCGGTGCCTCCATTCCAGTGCACGGCGAGGCGAGGCCCGGCGTTGATCGCCAGACCGCCGAGGTGCAGCGCCGGCCGCAGGCCGAAGGTGGAGCTCGTGCGCTGCCCGAACTCGATGTCCACCAGCTGCAGCGTGGACAGGACCGAGAAGCGCGGCCCCAGGCGGAGGGCCGGCTCGATCCACGAGAGCGCCAGGCCGCCGCGGGCGACGTCCAGGGCGGCCCGGTAGGGAACCGCGTGTGCCGCCCAGATGGCCCACTCCGGGCCGTTGGCGAGCGGGACGGAGGGGATGGTGGATGGGTCGAGCGCGAAGCGCACCGCCGTGGTGTTCACGTCTCCCCTCGTCCACACCTCGCCCGCGGAGAGTGCGAACAGGACTCCCTTCCTCTGGCTGGCATCCGAGGCGCTGGTCGAGGTGAGCTCGATGGTCGCGGCGCGATCGAGGCCGCGCTGGACCGTCTCCCGCCAGAACTGGCGTGGGTCCTCGACGGCGAGGCGCATGAACCGGGACTGGGCCTTGTAGCCCGAATCGCGCAGCGCGGAGAGGAACTCGTCGAAGGTGACGTCCGCGATGCAGAGCGCCTCGCGATCGTGCTCGGTGCACGGCGACTTCTGCGAGAGCAGCACGTAGCCCACGATGCCCAGAGAGCCGAGGGCGTGTGGGTCTCCCGGCGGGCCGAGCCAGCTCCACTCCGGCCTTGCCAGCTCCTTCTCGGCCTGACTGCTGCTGCCGATCCACGCACCGAGCTCGGCGCGGGCGAGCCAGCCCACCAGGGTCGAGGCCTTCTGCGAGGTACGCACCCCGAGCCGCTCCGCCAGCTGCCCCATCGCCTCTCCCACGCAGCGCTGGGTATCGATCTTCGAGAGGTCCAGCTCCCAGCTGTTCGGCTGGCGGACCGGAGCCGTGCGCGTGGTGTCGTCCGGATCCTGCTCGCGGCAAACGAACACCGAGGAGGCGTGAAGGCCGTCGTAGACGCCGGCGTAGTAGTCGAACTCCCGGAGCGGCTCGTCCAGGAAGCCCGCGAAGTTGGCCAGCTGGGCGCCGGCCAGCGGGCTGAGGCGGGTGGACAGCGCGAGCGTCCGCTCGGGCGTCCCCTCGGGGAGGAGCGCCCGCGCCCTCTCCCCGACCTGCATCGTGTCCGCCCCCAGCGCCTGGAGACGGGGGCGAAGCTGGACCAGCCGGTCCAGTCGCTGCCACAGCCGGAGGAGCGAGGCATCCGTGGCCGAGGCCGGGACGGCGTCGAGGGCGGAGAACAGCGGGAGCACCCCTGCGATGGGGAACAGCGCTCCCGGGGGCGCGGTGCGCACGTCCTCCAGCACGGCGCGAGCCTGGGCGGGGATGGTGCCCGGGCCCGAGCGCGCCGCGATCTGCCCGAGCGCGTCCTCGAGCTGGGACGCCGCGAGCCGCGCCGCCGACACCCCGAGGTGCTCGCCCTGCGTGAGGAAGTCGAGGATCTCCTGCCGGAGTCGCAGCAGCCGCGACTCGGGAAGCTCACCGTGGCCGATGCCTCCGAGCTGCTCGGCAAGGAAGATCTGGAAGAGCGAGACGATCTGCAGCTTGTCGGCGAGGGCGCTGCCAACCTCCACCCGGCCCTTCGTCGTCGTCGAGGGATCCTGCATCTTCCGCTCTGAGCTCTGCCGGGCCGGGCTGCGTGCGTTCCCGAACGTCCGCGTCACCAGATCCGCCAGATCCGCGATCTCGGCGTCGGAGAGCGGTTCGGTCGCCCGGGCCTTCAGCGCCGGGTCCGAGTCGAGCGGGTCCTTCACCGCCTCGCCCCCGAGGAACCCGGCGCACTGTCTCCCGAGCGCCTCGGAGACGCCGTCGAGCGGTCGAGGCGCGAGGCGCAGGAGGCAGCTCTGCAGCGTGCGCGCGATCCGGGTCCGCTCGTCCTTCGTTCCATGAAAACCGGGGGGGAGCGCGGTGCTCGGCGGCGGGCCGTCGAGGTCGACCAGCTCGCCGATCAGCTCGAGGTACTCCCTCACCTGTCCCGAGCTGGCGAGGAGCAGGCGCCGCGTGGTGCGGTTCCACCGCCCGGCCTGCGCCGCTCGCGACAGCTCGCGGTTCCGCGCCGTCGCCACGAGGTCGGTGAGGAAGGTGCCGATGGCCCCGATGCCGCGGAGGCTGCGGTCGACCTTCTCCCGGCGGCCGGCCGCCGGAAGCCGGCGGATGTCCGGGTCCACGAACAGGGCGGTGAGCGGCTTGAGCACCCCGGGGCGGAAGAACGCCTCGGACTGCTCCAGCGCCAGCCCCACCGGGGCGTTGTCGAAGACGCCCCCGTCCACGAACCGGCGCTTGCAGATCTTGAGGGCCCGGCCGCCCTGCGCCGCCGACTGCGCCTGGCAGGACAGTCCGGTGAGCGCCGTGCCCTGAGGGCCCGGGCAGGTCCCGTCCTGGGCCTCCGGATCCGCGCCGCACTCCATCGCGCACTCGCAGAGGATGCGGGGGCGGAAGGCGAGCGGAAAGGCGGATGAGGCGAGCAGCGACTGCAGCACCACCTCGGGGTGGACGCCGAACCTGCCCATCTGGGCCACGTCCGCCAGCGCGAGCCGGCTCTCGCTCGAGTCGCTGGAGTGCGGGAGCGGCTGGCGCTCGAAACGGACCTTCCCCTGATCGTCGATGTCGAAGAGGAGCGGCAGCACCGCGCGCTGCGAGGTGACGCGCAGCCCGCCGACGTTCTGCTCGAGCGGCTCCACGCGGGTCACGGTGAGGCCCAGGGGCAGCCGGCAGCCGGGGCGGAAGGTCAGGCCCCCCTCGAGGAGAGCGCGGCGCACGTCGACGACCACCGGATCGAGCGCCGCCGAGGCCAGCACCGCGTCGTCCGGCCGGTACGCGCGCGGATCCTCGGGCAGCAGCGCGTCCAGACCGACATGGAGCCAGGCGCTCCGGAGGAGATTGTCGTCGATGCTCGAGCGGGCCGCCGATTCGTCCGTCTCGCAGTACAGCGCAGCGACGAGGAGCGCGTTGATGCTGCCCGCGGATGCGCCGGTGACGCCGACCAGCAGTGGACGGCGGCGGAGCAACATCTCGTTCATCTGAGTGCGGAGCACGCGGACCAGGGCCCAGTTGAGACCCGCCTCGTAGCTGCCGAGGCTCACGCCGCCGCTGAGGGTGAGCGCGTATCCGTCCTCCAGCCGGGAGTCCTCCCCGGCCGGCGCGGCGCTGGCGAGGAAGGTGACGACCAGAGGAAGCAGCATCGAGGCGGCAGGCTAGTTCTTCCAGGGATTCCCGGGATCCGCTTTCGACGGCCACCCCTGGCCCCGGGCTCTTCGTCTCCGGCGCGGGGACGGGAGAGCTCGAGCTGGCGCGGAGCTCGAGCTCGCGCGGACGATCGCCGTCGCGGAGGCGGCGCTGGCGAGCCGCGAGAGCGCCGTGGGTCAGCCCGCGCGCAGCTCGGCGACGGCGGACGGAGGAGTTTGTCGAGCTCGTGCGCGTCGCCGGCGAGAGACGGCGGGCGCTCGTTGCTCATGCGCGTCCAGCGTTCTGACCCGGGGTGGCGTCGCCACCTCCGCCGCCGGGGCCACCACACCGCCGCACCCGCGACCCGGGCGCTGGCACGAGTGCTGCTCCTGTTTCCTGCTCGTGAGCGCCCGTCCCGGTCCCATCCTGGTCGTCGACGCCTCGTCGGAAAGGCTCCGCGCCTCGGTCGCGCTGCTTCGTCATGGCTTTGGCGCCGCCGCCGTGCGCGGTACGAGCGATCACGAGGACGCCCTCGGGTGGATCGCGTGCGAGCGCCCCTCCGTGCTCGTCACACCGGCCGACACCGCGAAGGCTTCCGGTGCAGCCCTGGTGGAAGAGCTCCGCAGTCGTTGGGGACCCGTTCCCGTCGTGGTGACCCACGGACCGGGGTTCAATGCCTTGCCCCCTCCCGTCGTCCATCTCCCTGCCCCGGTCGATCCGGTGCAGCTGCGTTCGGAGGTCGGTCGCTGGGTCCCGGGCGCCGGCGCGGGCACCATCGCCACCACGTTGCTGTCCGACGTGCTGGCGCTGTACGCCCGCGCCGGTAGAACCGGAGTGCTCGACGTTCACGCTCCGGCGCGCACCGGCTCCGTCTGGTTCGACGACGGCGACCTGGTGCATGCGGCCTGCGGCGCGAACACCGGCGCGACCGCGCTCTTCGAGGTGCTGTGCTGGAACGAGGGGCGTTTCGCCTTCCGCCGCGCGCCGGCGCCCGACGCACGCTCGATCTCCGGCAGCCTGCCCGAGCTCCTCGCGCGCGCGGACTCCGTGGCCTGAGGATGGTGAGGCTGTAGCGCGAGCAACATCCAGAGGGCGACTCCCCACCACGCCTGTGGATTCAGCTCGTGTCCTCCGCTGCGGGGTTCCACCGCACATCGTGCCTGCGGCCCACCTTCCGGACCCGACCTCGTCGCAACGACCGTGACCATTGGCGCGCCGGGGCGCGGCGGCTACGGTTCCGCCCCGGGAGGAACGTCCTGATGGCCCGTGCCTGCCTCGTGGCAGCAGCGCTCGCGCTGGGCTGCGCGACCACCCCCGCCGTCGCCCCGACCTTCACCTACGCGCCGCAGTCCGGGACGCGCTTCGTCCGCACCGTGAAGCTGGTGAACGAGACCAGCCTCGTCGGGAGCCCGTACCGGCAACGCGAGGAGCAGGAGTTCGTCTGGAACGTGAGCTTCGCCCGCGAAGGGGACAACACGGTCGTCACCCATCAGCTTCAGCGCGTTGCGCTCCGGATCAACGGCGCCGACCTGCTCGACGGCGAGCGCATGCCGGGCGGCGGCCTGTCGGTGGACCTGGTGGTGACCCCGGAGCCGCGGGTGGTGGAGGTCCGGGGCG
Organism: uncultured Myxococcaceae bacterium; assembly: GCA_964507515.1. Classification (GTDB taxonomy): domain Bacteria; phylum Myxococcota; class Myxococcia; order Myxococcales; family Myxococcaceae; genus RPRB01. The sequence goes on along the minus strand of CAZDSB010000045.1, from coordinate 2,143 downwards.
CCGAGCGCGCCGCGGAGGTGCTCGGGGGCCTGATCACCGCCGGATCGGAGCGAGACCGTGGCATGTTCGGTCCGGAGCAGGTGAAGGACCTCGCGGTCGCACGCTTCGAGATGGTCATCCGCGACGTCGTCGGTCATCCGACCGCACCGGGCTCGACCTGGGCGGCCGCAGACCCCGACCCGGCGGTGCAGAAGAAGACCATGACCGTCGACCGGCTCGAGCCCTGCGGCACCGCGCGCTGCGCCCGGGTGAGCGCGCAGTACGACGTGGACCCGCGCGCGGCGGCACGGCGTGCGCTGCGCTTCGCTGCGGCGTTCCTCGCCCGCAACGGCGTGGACCCCGCCCAGGCGGAAGTCGTCGACGCGAGCCTGGACTACCGCGACGAGCTGCTGCTGGAGCCCGGGACCCTCGTCGACCACGCCGCGACCTTCTCCCAGATCGCCCGGGTGACCTTCGCCGGGGCGCAGGGGAAGCAGATCCCGGTGGAGCTCCGGACGTCCCTGGAGCAGCAGTCGAGCTTTCCCTGACGGGCTCGGGCTACGGGTCGCGGTGGTAGCAGATGTCGCCGGTGCTTCCGACGATGCAGAGACGGTCCTTCCAGGTGCGGCCGTCCTTGCTCTCCTGCTCCAGCCGGAAGATGCCGGGCTCCGGGGCGCGTCCGTCGGGGCTGAGCGTCAGTGACTGACCCTTCACCGTCCAGGCACCGTCTCCACGGAACCCGGTCGTCGTGTACATGACCTCGGTGGCCGAGACGCGCTGCGCGTAGCCGATGGCGGAGCCGCTCGCGTACCGGCCGTTCGCCGCCAGGGTGTAGCGAATCAGCGCGCTGCCCCCGGTGGCGGTCCAGCTGCCGGCGAGCTTCGTCCTCATCTCCGTGTCCGACACCGCCGGCTTCACACCCTTGAAGCGCAGACTGTTGAAGAAGGCAGGCCACTCGCTGGGGAACGCCTCGCCGAAGCATTGGCTGACCAGCGGGCGCTTCGAGGTGGTGAAGACCGTGGCGATCTGGTCGCCGACCCCGGCCACGAGGAGGATGATGCCCGGCCCGCCCTCGCCCACCGGACCGAGCGTCTTCTGGATCGTGGCGTACGGCCAGCCGAGGGGGGAGGTCCCGCGCAGCAGGAGCGGTGGGTCCTCCGGATAACCGTGCATCGGGTCGGCGCGGAAAATGCCCTGGAACGCGGCGAGCGCGTCCTTCAGGAGATCGCCGCTCCCCTTCCGCATCGGGAGGATGGCCAGCTCGCATCGCTCGCCGGTGTTCGGGTACGGCGAGGAGGTGTAGACGACCGCGTCCGCGCGCGTGCCCCGGGCCCAGCCCCGGGGCGGCGTGAAGGACATCCCGCTCACCTCGGCGGCTCCGGTGGATGGCGAGGGCACACCCTCCGTGGACGGAGGCACCGCCGCCGCGACCGCCGGAGCGCCCTGGGGCGGAATGAGGTCCAGATCCTTGAAGAACGCGTCCACCTCGCCGTCGTGGGTCGGGCCCAGCAGCTGGACCACCACGTTCATGGTCCGCCCGTGCCCGGTCGCCGCGACGAGGATGGCGCGCCAGCTCGCGCCCGCCTTCACGTACGGCGCCATCCCGGTCACCGCCGTCCAGCCGTCGGGGGTGGTCTCTGCGCTGGTGGTGGCCGGGGCGAGCCCGTTCAGCGGGGCGGCGATCAGCTTCTGCCACCCGGCGCGGAAGGCGTCCTCGGGCGACCCACGAGACGGCTCGCTGGCGAAGAGAAAGATCTGCGCCGCGCTGCCGCGCCCGGGCGGTGCCTGCAGCGTGACCAGTCCGGGAGAGCTCGACCTCTGCCAGCGCGGCGGCACGCTGAATCGCGCGATGTCGAAGGCCTCCTTCGCGGCCGCCGACGCCGTCGGAAGCACCGCGAGCACCAGGACGAGCAAGCGCCTCATGAGTCCTCCCCCTGCGACGTCCCGAGCCTGCCACCGCAGGCCGCGCGACCGCCAGGAGCGTCGCGCCCGGGCGCTAGAGTCCATCTCCGTGCGGCGCGAGGACCGCCTTCCCGTGTTCCTGCTCGGGGTCGACCTGGTGGCCCTCCTCGTCTCGGGCATCGGGCCGAAGGACCGGCTGACGTGGTGGCTGGAGGTCGCGCCCTTCCTCATCGCGCTGCCGGTTCTGCTCGCGACCTACCGG
>CAZDSB010000044.1:0-4813 GCA_964507515.1 uncultured Myxococcaceae bacterium | reverse complement strand
CACGGTGGCCAGCGTCACCGGGAGGGTGATCCGGAAGGTGGCGCCCTCCCCTGCCCGGCTCTCGACGTCGATGACGCCCGACAGGCCGGCGATGTTCGTCTTCACCACGTCGAGGCCCACGCCACGACCGGACATCGCGCTCACCGACGATGCGGTCGAGAAGCCCGGGCTGAAGAGCACCGCCTGGAGCTCGCGCTCGCCCGTCGCTCGCGCGCGTTCCTCGTCCAGCAGCCCGCGCTGGATCGCGACCTCACGAACCCGGCCCCAGTCGACGCCGCCGCCGTCGTCGGTGAGGGCGAGCACCACCCGCGCTCCCAGCTGCTCGGCGGAGAGGAGTATCCGGCCGGTCCGCGGCTTCCCGCGGCCCTCACGGAGGCCGGCGGGCTCGATGCCGTGGTCGATGGCGTTGCGGACCAGGTGCACGAGCGGATCGCTCAGCTCCTCCACCAGGCGCTTGTCGATCTGCACGTCGGCGCCGGAGGTCTCGAGGACGACCTCCTTGCCGGCCTCCCGCGCCATGCGCCGGACCAGCCGCTGCATCCGGTCGAACAGCGGGCGGAGGGGCACCATCCGCGCCTGGAGCAGCCGGTCCTGCAGGATGTCGAGCCTACGCACCAGCCGCCGCTGCTCGCGGAGCAGCTCCACCGTCCAGGCTCGGGGGGACAGCTCGCGCGCGTCCGACAGCCCGCGGATCGCCTCCCCGATGAGCCGCAGCTCACCCACGTCGTCCATCAGTGCGTCGAGCCGGGCGATGTCCACCCGGAGCGTTCGCGCCGCGCCCGGAGACCCGGCGCCGTCCGCCGCGGACGGAGCACCCTCTCCCTCGGGAGCGGGCCGCTCCTTCCTCACCGGCACCGGCCGCAGATCCACCTTCGTGTCGCCGAACACGTCGCGCAGCGCCGGTTCTCCCGCGCCCGACCCCAGGAGCAGGAGAAAGGCGAGCACGTCGAGCCGGTCCGCTGCCGGCCCGGGGAGCGTCGACACCAGCTCGCCCACGCCGCGCAGCCGCGCCTTGAGCTGCTCCAGCTCGCGGTCGAACGTGTCCAGCGGGTACTCCACCCGTGCTGCCCACACGAGCTCGCCTCTCCGGAGCGTCTCGCGGAGCCGGTGCTCCTCGAACTCGGTGAGGACCCGCCGAATCTCCGGCGTGAGCTCGAGCCGGTCGAGCGGGTCCTCGCCCATGCGCTCCGGACCCTCCTCCACCGAGGAGAGCCTCCCGGCGAGGCTCCGCGCCTCGTCCACTGCCGCCGCCGGCTCCTCCGCCAGCCGCTGGAACAGCTCCACCGCCTCGAGCAGGAGGTCGAGCCGGCCAGGGGTGACCCGCGCCTTTCCCAGGCGGAAGCGGTCGAGCAGATCCTCGGCGGCGTGCGCCAGCTCCGCCATCTCCGTCTGACCGAAGGTGGCCGCGAGCCCCTTGAGCGAGTGGGCCTGGCGGAAGACGGAGTTCAGAACCTCCGGGTCCGGATCGGCGGAGGTCTTCTCCAGCAACAGGAGGTTTCGCCCCAGCGCCTCCGCGGTCTCCACGGCCTCGGAGGAGAACTCCGTCGGAGGCCGGTCGCGGTCGGGGCTCACGCGAGGTTCAGGTACCGCCGGACCAGCATGGTCAAATGATCCGGCTGCAGCGGCTTGATGAGGAACTCGGCGGCGCCGAGCTGGATGCCGCGCTCGCGATCGTGCTGCCGGGCCTCGCCGGTCACGATGAGCAGCGGCGTCTCACGGTAGTTCGGGTTCATCTTCACGAAGTTGATGAGCTCGAGCCCGTTGATGTCCGGCATGTTGATGTCGGTGATGATCAGGTCGAACCGGTAGCGGGGCAGCAGCTTCAGGGCATCGAAGCCGCTGCTCGCACAGACCACTTCCGTGCCCTCGATCTGCGAGAGGGTCGAGGCGATGAACTCCCGCGACGCGGTCGAGTCCTCGACGATGAGAACCTTGTACCCCATTCCCCGGCCGGACCTTCGAGCCTAGCAAATCCGGCTCGCGCGGGAACTCACCGCGAGGGTCTCGCCGGCCCGTCTGCTAGCAACGTGACGCGACTCCCCTGGAATGCCGGGGTAAACGCCTCGTCGAAGGCCGACGTCCTTTCCTGAGGCGGCACCGCGCCGCGCCCGGGGAGCTCCAGGGCGACGCTGTCCACCCGTGCACGGTTCAGGACGTCCGCCGCCTGGGACAGCGCCGACCGCAGCACGCCCGCGTGGAGCGCCTCGCCCCCGGGCCCGAGCCCGAGGACCACCAGCCGGGGCGCCCCGATGCGCCCACTGGAAGGGAGGAGCAGCGACTCCCCGCGCGTGCCCTTGAAGAAGCCGTCGACCAGCAGGCGCGAGAGCTGACCGCACAGCCGCCAGTCCACGAAACCCGCGGCCCCACCGAGCGGCCGCTCGTCCTCGCTCACGAAGAGGCACACCGTGTCCACCGGCAGTGGATCGAGCGCATCGAGCGTCAGGGGGACGGTGGTGATCGCCGCGCTCATCGCTGCTGCTCCACGTCGAGCGCGATGCGATCCAGCAGCCCGTTGACGAAGGCGCTCGAGGCCTCGGTGCCGAAGGCCTTGCCCAGCTCCACCGCCTCATTGAGGGTCACCTTCTTCGGGATGTCCGGCCGCCACTTCAGCTCGAACACCGCGAGGCGGAGCACGTTGCGATCCACGCGGGCCATCCGGTCCAGGCGCCAGTTGTGGCTGTGTTGCTCGATGAGCCCGTCGATCTCGTCGCGGTGCTCGATCACGCCCTGGACCAGCTCCAGCGCGAACCGCTGCGCCTCGGGATCCGGAGGACCCTCGGGCTCGGCGTTCCACGCGGTCTCGAGTGCGTCCTCGGGGCGGAGCGCGCTCATCTCCATCTGGTACAGCGCCTGGAGCGCGCGCTCCCGTCCGATGCGGCGAGCCCCCATCAGCGCTTCTTTCCGACCTCCGCCATCCGGGCGTACAGGTTCGCCATCTCCAGACAGGCCATCGCCGCGTCCGCGCCCTTGTTTCCGGCCTTCACCCCGGCGCGATCCACCGCCTGCTCCACCGTGTCGCAGGTCAGCACGCCGAAGCTCACCGGGCACGGGGCGGTGAGAGCGATCTGTCCGATGCCTTTGCTCACCTCGCCCGCGACGTACTCGAAGTGCGGCGTGCCACCGCGGATGACGCAGCCCAGTGCCACCACGCCCGCGTACTGACCGCCCTCGGCGACCCGGCGCACCAGCCCCGGAAGCTCGAAGGTGCCCGGCACCCGGAACACGTCGATGTCCCCGTCCGCGACCCCGTGCCGCACCAGCGCGTCCTGGGCACCCCGAAGCAGCTGCTCGGTGATGAAGCCGTTGAACCGCGACACGCAGACCGCGAACCGGCCCTGCGGCGGTGTGAGGAAGCCTTCGATCACCCGTGCCATGTCCGCCGTTGCCTGCTGAGGGGAATCTGCTCCACGACCTCGAGACTGTAGCTCTCCAGGCCCACGATCTTCTTGGGATTGTTGGTCAGCAGGCGAAGCCGCCGGAGTCCCAGGTCCTTGAGGATCTGCGCTCCCACCCCGAACTCGCGGAGCCGGCTGCGATCCCCCCCCGGACCGGCCTCTTCGGCGTCGGAGCGGGTGCAGACGAGGGCCGACGAGGGTCGAACCGCCTTGTGGAGGTAGACGAGCACGCCGCGTCCGGAGTCGGAGATGGCCTTGAAGGCCTGCTCCAGCTGGCTCCCGCAGTCGCAGCCGGCGGTTCCGAGGAGGTCGGCCACGGGGCAGGCCCGGTGCACGCGGGTGAGCACCGGCACCGGGCCGGTGATGTCGCCCTTCACCATCGCCACGTGCACGTCGGAGTCGACGTCGCTCTGGTAGGCATGGGCGGTCCACGTGCCCTGCTGCGGCCGGCGGAGCTCGGTGGTCGCGACCCGCTTCACCAGCCTGTCCTTCTGCAGGCGGTAGCGGATGAGGTCGGCCACGCTGAGCATCGTGAGGCCGTGCTTCCGCCCGAAGCGCTGCAGTTCCGGGCGGCGGGCCATGCTGCCGTCCGCGTTCATCACCTCGCAGATGACGCCCGCCGGAAAGAGGCCGGCGAGCCGCGCCAGGTCCACCGACCCCTCCGTCTGGCCGGTGCGAACGAGCACCCCACCCTCGCGGGCGCGCAGCGGGAAGACGTGACCGGGGCGCACCAGGTCACCGGGCTTCGCCTTCGGGGCGACGGCGGCTTGGATGGTCCGGGCCCGGTCAGCGGCGGAGATGCCGGTGGTCACCCCGCGGGCGGCCTCGATGGAGACGGTGAAGGCGGTCCCGAAGGGCGAGGTGTTGTCCTGGACCATCAGCGGGAGCGCGAGCTGGCGGATCCGGTCCTCGGTGAGGGAGAGGCAGACGAGCCCGCGGCCGTGGGTGGCCATGAAGTTGATGGACGTCGGGGTCACCTTCTCCGCGGCCATCACGAGGTCGCCCTCGTTCTCGCGGTCCTCGTCGTCGGTGAGGATGACCATCCGGCCCTTGCGGATCTCGGCGATGGCCCGCTCGACCAGGGCGATGCTGCCCACCTCTTCCAGGCGACGTGCCATTCAGTCCAATCCGAACCCAGCGGCCTTGAGCATGTCCACCGTGAGGCCGCCTGAGCCAGCGGGGCGCGGGGCATGGGCCGCGTGGAGGCGCGCCACGTACTTGCCGATGACGTCTGCTTCCACGTTGTAGCGCTCACCGACCGCCCGGTCGGCGAGGGTGGTTCTGGCCTGGGTCTCGGGGATGAGCTGCACCGAGAAGCGGTCCTCGCCCACGGTGTTGACGGTGAGGCTCACCCCGTCGAGCGTGACCGAGCCCTTCTCGATGAACAGTGGGGCGAGCTCCGGGGTGAGCCCGACCTC
>CAZDSB010000043.1:0-7436 GCA_964507515.1 uncultured Myxococcaceae bacterium | reverse complement strand
GGCCGCGTCGCTGGCGACCGCACGGGCGCTGGTGCGCGCAGGCAAGCTCGCCGACGCCGAGCGCGTGCTGGCCGAGGCGGCGACTGCCCACCCGCGCGACCTTGCGCTCCGGAAGGCGCGGGTGCTGGTCGCGCTGCGACGCGGAGACGACGCGGCGGCCGGCCGGGGCCTGGCGGAGCTCCGCGCGAGCGTGCCGGCAGGCCGAGAGTCCCGTGCGCTCGAGGTGCTGCTCGACGGCGCTTGGGACTGGTTCGGTGGTGGCGGGGCATCGGAGCACGGAGGCCTCCGCGCGACCTGGACCGAGGCCCGGGCCGAGACCGGGGCCGGGACCGACGTCCTCGCCCGCGTGGTCCCGTTCCTCGCGGAGACGGCTGGACCGGGGTTGCTGTCGCGTGAGGGGCCGGCTGGTCTGGCAGTGAGCTACCTGTGCGACGGAGTGCCGCTGGCTGCGGATGCCGCGCCGGCATCGCTCGAGGCCGTGGACGCGGCGGCATGGGCGCACCTCGAGGCCGGCGTCGCCGACCTGCGTCCGGTCATCGTCGATCGCGGGCAGCCGCGGCTGTCTCCCGAGACGCTCGGATTGTGGGCCCTGTGCGAGGCCGACGGCGCCGACGGAGCGCGCCTGCTGACGGCCGGGCAGCGACGGCGACTGTTCGAGGTGGCGGGCGCCGGTCCGTACCGGGTCTCGCTGGTCCGCCCCGAGCTCGCGGTGGTCGCGCCGCTCCTGGACCCCACGGCGGTCGGCCTCCTCGAGTCGATCGAGGCGAGGCCGGGGGGAATCCGCGGACGGTTCGCGCTCCAGCCGGACGGGACGCTGCAGCGGCTCGGAGGGTGAGCGGGCTCAGGCGTCGACGGGCAGGCTCCGGTGCACGTCCACCGTCTGGTCCGAAAGCTGCTCCATGGTGGAGATGAACCGGTTCGTCGTCTCGAGGTCGGCGTGCACCTGGAACGCTGGCTCGTCGGTCCAGCGCGAGAAGAGGAAGAACCGGGCCTGCTCGCGCTTCGACCTGCAGGGCTGGATGTAGAGGCACCCGGGCTCGAGGCGTACCGCGCGGGCCTGCTCTCGCAGCACGTGGGCCATCCGCTCCTCCTGTCCCGGGGCAGCATGAAAACGGGCGAAGACGTCGAGCTCCATCACCGGACCTCCTGACCGCGAAGGTCACCCCGAGCTGGTCTGATTCCAAGGCCAGTTCGGACCAGATCGCCCAGGCCAGAAAGTCGGGCCGGAAGATCAGGGGCGAGGCTCGGCCGGCGGTGCCGGCATCGGCCTTTCCACCCGGGGCCGGCGCGCCGGCCCGCGCCTGCCGGGCGGACCGAATCCACGAACACCACCTGCCGAAAGCCGAGCGAGAGCAGGAGCCCGGTGAGCGCTCGCTCGGCGCTTCCTCTGGCCTTCGCCTGCAGGACGGGATCGGCCATCACCTCCCGCTGGAAGGCCGTCCGCGCGAGCTCGAGCAGCTGGGCCGTCTGACCCGAGTCGAGGTTGCTGGAGATGATCTCCGTCTCGCCGGGGCGAAGCTCCACCTGAGCCTGCATCGGCGGGAGCGCGACCTCGATCCGGTTACCCTGGATGCGAAGCCGCCGCGCATCCAGCTTGGAGAGATCCACGCCGAGGTGCACCGTCCCGAAGACGATCGCCCGCCCGCGTGAGGGAAAGAGCGACGACTTCGCCCACGCGAGCACGTCCTTCCACAGCGCGCCGGTGGGCGTGGGCTCGGGCTCGTAGGCGATCTTCTTGTAGACCTGGAGATCGAGCGTCTCGAGGCGGGCCACCTCGCGCATCCGCTCCACCACGAGGGGAGCCGGCGGGAGCTCGACGGCAGGCTGCCGGTGCACGAGCGCCCACGCTCCTGCGCCCACCGCGACGCCGGCGAGCACCAGGAGGATCGTCCGGAGCGAAGCCTGACGGGGCGAGGCGTCCACCGCCGCGGGAGCCTAACCGCCCCGGCGCGCGAACAGCATCTCGGTGGCGATTCCGGACCGCCGTCGCCGCTCGCGGGTCCGGCCATGTCGTACGCCGGGGAGGCGTGGCGGGTGATCTCCGACCGGAGCCCGCCAGGTTCTCGGTGCAGCTCCGGCGCGGTGCTAGCCTGCGAGGGAGATGGGCCGACTTCTCTCTCTCGTTCTCGGGCTCGCGGTGGTGGCGTACATCGCGTACTGGGTGCTGAACCACGTCGGGAACATGGACCGCCCGGACCCGGAAGGTCGTTCACAGCCGAAGGCGGTGCTGGATCGCACCCGCGAGGCGAAGAAGCGGATCGAGCAGGACCAGGAGCAGCGCCTGCGCGACACCGAGCGGCGGGTCGACGAGGCGCGCTAGGCGAACGCCGAAAAGGCGTTGGCGCCCTACGCCCGGCCCGGCTTCTCGTAGCTGACCGTCACCACGGTCTTGATGCCCCCGCGGATGAACCAGTCGCCGACGACGGTGAGCGAGCGCGGCGCGAGCGCGGCCACGAGATCGTCCCGGATCCGGTTCGTCACCGCCTCGTGGAACGCGCCCTCGTTCCGGTAACTCCAGAAGTAGAGCTTCAGGCTCTTCAGCTCCACGCACTTCTGGTCCGGAACGTAGCGGATCTTGAAGTGGGCAAAGTCGGGCTGCCCGGTGAGCGGACACAGGCAGGTGAACTCCGGAACGTCGAAGGCGATCTCGTAGTCGCGATCGGAAGAGGGATTGGGAAAGGTCTCGAGGCTCTTGCTGGGTCCTGCCATGCGGAGGCCCTTACCATCCTCGGGCCAGGTCGGCGAAGCTGCCGAGCGTCACGCCGGCCTCGTCCACCGCCCGGCGTGCCGCCGCGGAGGTCAGCGTCGCCAGCTCCACCGCCCGCTGGAGCGCGTAGCTGGTCCGCGTCTCGCGCGGAGGGTAGCCGGGGTGGCACATCAGCTCGGTGGTCCCGTCCTCGAGGGTGGCGACGGTCCCGGTGAACCGCTGCTCGGTCCAGTAGGCCTCGTTCACCGCCTCGCCCACGAAGTGGTCGGTGGTCCGGACGCCCCCGTGGCGGAGCTCGGTGCGCATCTTCCCGTCGAGGGCCCGGATCGGCAGCTTCCGGGCCGCTCCGATCCGACACAGGGCCTCCAGCACGGCAGCGACGAGGTGCAGGTGGCGGTGCACGTCGACGTGGGTGGGCGGGGCGCCCAGCAGCTCCTGCGCGCGGGCCAGCTGGGCCTCCGCCTCCGCGGCCACGACCTGGGCCGGGAGCGATCCGACCAGGGTCTCGTCGAACGCGCCATCCTTGAGCAGCGCCACCGGGAACCCCGGGGACAGGGGCGGGCCGCGCGACAGGTTCAGGTGGAGGCCCACCGGAAGGCCCCCTGCGAGCGTGGCTCCGTGCTCCGAGTGCGGGAGATTGACCATCAGCGTCGCCGAGGTCACCACGCCGCTCCGCATCGCGAGGACGATGCCCTCGCTCACCGCCGGGTCGTAGCCCAGGTCGTCGGCGTTGACGATCAGCCGGCGCACGGGTCCGCTCACTGCCGGCACTCCGCGACGTACCTCGGCGCCTGCTCGGGGAAACGGTCCTGGATCTCCTTCTTGACCGCCTCGGCCTCCGGGGCGCGCTTGTTCTGGGTGAGCAGGACGCACAGCGCACCGAGGGGGCGGGGGTCGCTCGGGGCGAGCTTGTCCGCCGTCCGGTACTCCGCCTCGGCTGCGGCCACGTCCCCCTGCTGCGTGAGCACCGCGCCCAGGTAGTAGTGGGCCTTCGCCAGATTCGGAGATCGGGAAAGCGAGGCGCGCAGGAGCCGCATCGCATCGCCGGGCTGGTTCTGCCGCATCTTGACGAACCCGAGCTCGGCGGCAGCACCGGGATGGAACCGGTGTCTGAGCACGGCGTTGAGCACCGTGGAGGCCTCGTCCAGCCGCCCGGCCTGGCTGAGCAGCTCACCGCGGCGCACGGCGATCTCCCGGTCGTTGGGGGCCTTCCTGCTCGCGGAGGTCAACGCCTCGAGCATGCCGCTCGCGTCTCCCTGGAGCCGGCGCAAATCCGCTCGAAGGAGGTCCGGGCGGGGGTCGTCCGGGCCGAGGTTGATCGCGCGGTCGATCACCGCGTCCGCCTTCTTCCCCAGCCGGAGGCCGACGCAGGCGCGGGCCTCCTGGAGCGCGGCCTCGATCGACCTCGGATAGCGCCGGGCGAAGGCCTGGGTGATGGCCAGGGCTCCTTCCAGGTCGGGGCTCTGCAGTGCGAGCTCGCCGGCGCGCCGCAGCTCGGCCTCGGTCGCGCTCGGATCCTCGGCCAGCGCGGTGAGCTCGCGGATCCGCTGTGCCGGCGAGGATGCCTTCTCCGCCAGCTGGAGGCGGTCGGCCACCGAGCGCTCGGGACGGGTGGCGAAGACGATGACCCCGGCGATGACCACCAGCGCGAGCGAGGCGGGTCCCAGAACCTCGACCCGGAGCAGCTTCTGGCGCGCCCAGGCCGACCACCGCTGCCACGCGGAGGGTCCCTTCGGCGCCGGCGGCTGCTCCACCTTCCGGGGAGGCCGGCTCTCCTCCCGCGGAGGCAGCAGGTCGATCGCGGTCGCGTCCGGCGAGCGGGTGGGCGTGGACGGATCGGCGAGGCGGGCGCGCCGCAGCGCGATCCGCTTCGGATCCTCCTCGGCCGGGAAGATCGCCCCGACGTACGCCCCCACCTCCTCGGCCGTGGCCACGCGGGCCTGGCCGCCCACCGCCTCGATGGCGGCGATGAACTCGTGGAGCGACGGGAAGCGGCGCGTCGGATCCTTGGAGAGCGCGGTGAGGCAGACCAGCTCCAGGGCGAGAGGCACCGAGGGATCGAACTCGGTGGGTCGCCTGGGCTTTCCCTCGGAGATCCGGTTCAGGACCTCCTCGGTGTTGAGGCCGGTGAAGGGACGGCGGCCACACAGCTGCTCGTAGAGCATCACGCCCGCGGCGAAGAGGTCGGCGCGGTGGTCCACGTCGTGCCCGGCGATCATCTCCGGGGACATGTAGAAGAACTTGCCCTTGAGCGTTCCGGGCTCGGTGCCGCCGGGGACCGCCGCCGACTTGGCGATGCCGAAGTCGATGACCTTCACCTCGCCACTGACGCTGACGTGGATGTTGTCGGGCGTGAAGTCGCGGTGGACGATCTGCAGCTCGCGGCCCTTGGTGTCCACCGCGCGGTGGGCGGCGTCCAGGCCGCGGCAGGCCTCGGTGAGGACGCGAAGGGTGATGCCCAGCGGCACGCGGCGGCCGCTCTGCGCAGCCGTCTGCCGGAGTTCGGCGAAGCTGTGGCCCTCGAGCAGCTCCATCGCGATGAACGGCTCGGCCTGCACGTTCCCGAGGTCGAGGATGCGGACCACGTTCGGATGGTCGATCTGCCGGGTGATCTCCGCCTCGTTGAGGAACATCCGGACGATCGCCGCGTCCGAGGTGAGGTGGGGGAGGAGCCGCTTCACCGCCACCGCGGGTCCGAACCGGCCGTCCGCCTGCAGTGCGCGCCCGAGGTACACCTCGGCCATGCCGCCCGTCGCGATGCGCGACGTCAGCCGGTAACGGCCGAACCAGGAAGAGCTCGTGCTGACGGTCAGAGGGCGGAAGTCTACACCGCCGGGGGTGGTCCCCACCCCTCTGGTCGTCTCGCGCTACAGGGCGATCCCGAGGCCAATCCACGGCCCGCGGTACCACTCGCTATGCGCAATCCCGTCGACGAGCCCGCGGTCGTCGGCATAGGTCCAGTGGTAGCCGCCGCGAAGGGCGAGATGGTCCCACCCGAGGCTCAGTCCGGCGAACGCGTCGAACTCGATGAACGGGGTAGGCGTGTAGCTCACCTGTCCCTCGATCCCGAGTGGGCCGATCAGCCCCAGCGCAGCAGACGCACCGATGGACGGTCCGATGCGGGTCAGCTCGGGAGCGAACGCTCCGCTCGCGCCCACGTGGAGACGAAAGCGGCCCAGCGGTCCGCTGAGCAGTGCGTAGGTCGCGTGCAGGTGAACGAAGTTGACGTTGTCCGTCCCATCGCCGCTGAGCGAGTCCAGGTAGAACCCGTTCCACTGGGCCAGGAAGCCCCAGTGCTCGCCCTCGAGGCCGAAGCCGAGCCCGAAGGCGCTCCCCTTCGACTGCACGTTCTGGCCGTACCCGGTGATGCTGAAGACGGTGCGTCGGACCGAGCGCTCGGGCTCGAGCGGAAGCCCATCCTCGTCGAGCGGGACGTCCGAGGGCGGAGGGTAGCTGCCCGGCGCGTAGACGACTCCGGGTGCGACGACCGCGCCGTAGGGCGCCACGACGGTCGGTGGACCGACGGGCACCGGCTCCGGCCACCACGGATCCCAGAGCCATCCGCGGTACCCGAACCCCCAGCCGTACACGTAGGGGGGTGGCACGGGGCGGACGACCGGCGGACCGTGCGGCACGTAGCCCGGATGACCTCCGGCGCCGGGGGATGGAACGACCGGGTGAGGCGTCGAGCTGGGCGGGGCGGTGTGCACGCCGAAGCGTCCCTGGGCGAGCGCCCCGCTCCCCGGACCGAGGAGCACGACCAGGAGGAATGGGAGCAGTCGAGTTCGAGAAGACATCCGGGACGCTCGTACGGGTTGCCGGCCGCCGGTGAACGTGGGTTCGACGGAGCAGGATTTCACGGGATTCACCGGCAGCGCCGCCCGTCTGTCCAGGTGGGGCTCCCCGGGAGTCGGTGCGGTGCACACGTTTTCCTCGAATGACCGCCCTGGAGAGGCTCCGAGACACGGGCATCCGCCGCGTCCGCGTCGGCAAGGGCTTCACCTACCGGACCGCGCGGAACGGGCCCGTGGCCGCCGCGCACCTCCCACGGATCCGCAAGCTCGCCATTCCCCCGGCCTGGACCGACGTCTTCGTCGCGCCCTCCGCGTCGGCGAAGCTGCAGGCGATCGGAAAGGACAAGGCCGGTCGCTGGCAGTACCGGTACCACCCCGGCTTCCGCGCGCGGCAGGACCGGAGGAAGTTCCGGAAGCTGGTCGACTTCGCGGATGCGCTGCCGCGGATGCGCAGGCGTGTGGCGCACGACATCCGGACCCGGGGGCTCGGCCAGGCCAAGGTGATGGCCTGCGCCATCCGCGTCCTCTCCACCTGCTTCATGCGGCCGGGGAGCGACGAGTACGCGCGGCGGCATCGGAGTTACGGGCTGACCACCATCCGGCGGCAGCACGTGGCGGTGAGGGGCGAGCTGGTCACGTTCGACTATCCGGGCAAGTCGGGTCAGCGGCAGCACGCCGAGATCCGGGACCGGAGCGTCGCGCGGATCGTGCGCCAGATGCTGAAGCTCCCCGGCACGGAGCTGTTCAAGTTCCTCGCCGACAACGGCGCGGTGGTGGACGTCAAGCGTGACCACCTCAACGACTACATCAAGGGCGTCATGGGTCCGGACTTCACCGCGAAGGACTTCCGCACCTGGGCCGGGACGCTGATCTGCGCCTGCGCGCTGGCGCGCGTGGCCGAGAACGACCCGCAGCTCGTCGCCGTGGCCGCGAGG
>CAZDSB010000042.1:0-6027 GCA_964507515.1 uncultured Myxococcaceae bacterium | reverse complement strand
CTTCCCGGTCATCGACGAGGTCTTGTTGGTCTTGGAGGCCTGGGCCTGCGCAGCTTCCTCCAGCCGCTCGCGCATCTCGGCGTCGGAGAGCTCGGTCGCCGCGCCCGCCTCCCGCTGGACCAGCTTGAGGATGGAGGTCCCGATGAGGATCCGGTCGCCCTCCTTGAGGCGGGCCTGGCGGATCTTCTCGCCGTTCACGAAGGTGCCGTTGGTGCTGCCCAGATCCTCGATCAGGACCTTGCCCGGGCCGACGGTGATCTTCGCGTGCTTCCTGCTGACCATGTCCTCGACCAGGACCATGTCCAGCTCGCTCGAGCGCCCGATGGTCACCTGACGGCTCATCTTCAGGGGGAACTCGCCCCCCTGGTACTTGCCGGAGATGAACCGGAGGGCCCAGGCCGTGTCGATGCTCGACGCTGCCATCGTCGTCATTTCACCCTACAGCAGCCCCCCGGCGAAGACGAAACTTCCACCCTCCCCGGAGGGGACGAGACGCAGCCGTCCGGTCCTGGGCTCGGGCTCCCTGGACACGGAAGTCAGGGTTGCCTCCTCGGTGACAAGCACCTCCCCCCGCTCCGACCGGAGATACCAGGCGCGTGGCTCCCACCGGTGCCCCGGAAGGCGCAGCACGGAGTCGATCCGCGCATCCGCTACAGCCCGATCCCGGTCGGCGGGGAGCACGAGCACGCCCAGGCGCTCTGCCAGGCTCCCAGACAGGAGCTGCGCCCGCTGCCGCAACACGGAGAGCGCTCCGGCGAGGGCCGGCGCCAATGGGCCGTCCGGCTGCCAGTGCCCACCTTGTCTCCGGAACCCCACCCGCTCGCGTCCGAGCGAGGAGACCTCGACCCCGCCACAGGATCCGGAGGCATCGAGCGTCGCGACGGCCGAGGCTCGGTCGCCGTCCACGGTGATGCTGAACCGGTCGAACCGGAGGCTCCTCGGCTCGAAGGCCGACCCTCCTGGCAGGGGGATGGGGGCGCGGGCGAGCTCCGCGGCGCGAAAGGCGGCGATCAGCTCCGGCTCGGGGCCTCCGGCCGCACCGAGCATCTTGGGGAGGAGCGCCCAGACGAGGCCCACCACGAGACACAGGCCGACGACGACTCCGATCGCGCGCGCGCCACGGTGATCGGCAGTCACGAGCCGAGCATCTGCTGCGCCTTCTCTGCCGCAGGCGTGCCCGGAAGCCGGGTGATGATTCGCTGGAGCGCGTCGCGCGCCTTCGTCTGATCCTTGAGGCGCGAGTACAGGTCATGCAGCCGGAAGAGGTACTTGTCGTCGTCCGGGCCGGGGTACTTCTGGAGGACGGTCTCCAGGCGACCCACTGCGGCGGACCAGCGGTCCCGCTTCTCGTAGAAGTCCGCGACGTAGACCTCGTGGCGCACGAGCCGCTCGCGGATCTCGGCCTGCTTCTTCCTCGCGTCCTCGATGTACTGGGACTGAGGAAAGGTCCGGGTGAAGTCGTTGAGCGCGTCCCAGGCGGCCAGCACCTGGGTCTGGTCCTTCTCGCTCGACGGGGGGAGCATGAACCAGTCGCTGGGGATGTCGCGGTAGTGCGAGAGCGCGGCGCGGTATGCGGCGTAGTCCACCTTGGGGTGGGTGGGATGCAGCTTGACGAAGCCGCTGTAGCGGTCCGCGGCCTCGGTCCAGAGCTCGCGCTCGAAGGACACATCGGCGAGCCGCAGCTCGGCCTGGCGCGAGGCCTCGAGGAACGGGAACTTGGTCTTGACGTACTCGAAGTACTTCTCGGCCAGCTGGTACTGGCTGCTGTCGAGCGCCTCGTCACCCCGCTTGAGGTTGGTGCTCGCCTCGCTCGCGTAGTCCGGCTCGCCGAAGTCGCCGTTGTTGGAGAAAAGGCCGCAGCCCGGAACGACGAGGAGCGCGGCGAGCGGGAGGAGGTGGTGCAGGCGCATCTGAGGGCCGAACACCCTAGCCTCCTTCCTCCATCCCTTCCACCCCGGGGAGGAGCTCCCGGACCAGCGCGGGGTCGAAGCCGTGGGCGAGGAGAAGCCGGGCAGAGCGCCGGGCTGGCGCGCCCGGGACGAGGAGCCGGGCGGCGGCGGCCCGGGCAGTCCAGCCTTCGTCGCGGATCGCCTGGGCAAGCGCCTCCTCGGCCACGTCCGGCGCATACCCCTGGTGCACGAGCCGGGTGAGCATCGCGTCGCGGGACCATCCGCCCTTGACGACGAGCGCGCGAGCACGGGCGCTCGCCGAGCGGCGATCGTCGAGGGCTCCGAGGCGGAGCACGGCCTGGATCTCGGCCTCTACCTCTTGCTCCGGCAGGCCTGCACGACGCAGCGCTTCCCGCAGCGCCACGGTCGACACATCACGGCGAGCGAGCGTGCGCAGCGCCCGAAGACCCGATTCCCCGCCGCGCCCAGCGGTGTTACGCCTCACGGTGCATGCACCCCGCCCTGGGACGGTACATGGATTTTCAGACCGCGTGGGGCGTCTGGCAGCGCCGGAACGGTTGCGCGCCGGACGAGCCGACCGACGAGGCGTTCATCTCGGCGGCGCGCTCGCGGCCGGATCTCTGGTCGGCGGTGGAGCGCGCCTGCGGCAAGGCTCACCCGCCCGAGGACGCGCAGAACGCGCTGCTGGTTCTCGCCGCCCGGACCGCAACCACGGTGCTGGGCGACGACGAGCGGATCTCCGGCCCCCTGGAGCGAGCGCGGGGGGCGCTGGAGGCCGAGGGCGCGACACCGGAGCAGGTCGAGGCGCTCGTCGGGGCAGTGCTGCTCGAGGAGGCCTTCGGCGACGACCTCCCCGCGGACGGCTTCGACGCATCGTTCGTCGCCGAGTCCCTGGACACGCTGGCGGAGCTGGCGACGCTCACGCCGCAGCGGGTGAACGCGCTCGAGATCGCCTTCGCCGGCGGACCGGACGGCGCGGAGCGGCGCAACCGGCGGATCGCCGCGCAGACGCTCTGCGGGGTGGCCTGGTCCGAGGGGCCGGACCTCGTCTCCTGCGAGCACCTCGAGGCGGCGGCGGCGCGCCTGGAGCCCGAGCAGCGGATCGCGCTCGCCGAGTTCGTGGATCACCTGGCGGAGATGCGGCTCATCGGCCCGCGCAGGCGTGCGCGTCTCCGCCGGGCCCTCGCCGAGCTGGTGTGACGTCTAGAAGCGCTCGATGTGGAAGTCGTCGTCCGCGGAGGGGAGCGCGGTCGAGCCACCGGCGGGCTTCTGCGCGGGCGCCGCGCCCGGCCGTGGTGCGGTGGGGTTGATGCGCCCGAGCGGCGTGCCCGGCCCGCCCGCCGCTGCAGCCGGACGGGGTGCCCCCGGCGCCGGGGCTGCTGGAGCTCCCGGCGAGCCGCGCTGAGTGAAGGCCACGCTGCCCGGGGCGGAGTTGCCGTCCTGGGCGCCCTCGAAGTCGTCCCAGCGGGCATCGCTGGTGGCGCTGATGCCGCTGAAGCGGAGGGCGAAGTCGTCGGGGTTCGACGCCTGACGGTGCGCCTCCTCGTAGGTGATGATGTTCTGCCGCACGAGACTCATCAGCGACTGGTCGAAGGTCTGAGTCCCGTAGGTCTGGTGTCCCTGGGCGATGGCGTCCGGGATCTCCTTGGTCCGGTCCTTGTCCTCGATCAGCTCGCGGACCCGGGCCGTGTTCTTCATCACCTCCACCGCCGCCACGCGGCCCTTGCCGTCGGCGCGGGGCACGAGGCGCTGGGAGATGACCGCCTTGAGCACGCTCGCGAGCTGCAGCCGCACCTGCTTCTGCTGGTAGGGCGGGAACACCGAGACGATGCGGTTGATGGTCTCGGTGGCGTCGAGGGTGTGGAGCGTGGACATCACCAGGTGACCGGTCTCCGCCGCGGTGAGCGCGGTCTCGATGGTCTCGAGGTCTCGCATTTCGCCGACGAGGATGACGTCGGGGTCCTGGCGGAGCGCGCTCTTCAGCGCCTGGCTGAAGGACACCGTATCCACGCCGACCTCGCGCTGGTTCACGATCGACCGCTTGTCGCGGATGAGGAACTCGATCGGATCCTCGATGGTCATGATGTGGTCGGTCTCGTTGGCGTTGATGTGATCGATCATCGCCGCCAGCGTGGTGCTCTTGCCCGAGCCGGTGGTCCCGGTGACCAGGATGAGGCCGCGCTCTTCGAGCGCGATGGTCTCCAGGACAGGGGGGAGCAGGAGGTCCCGGATGGTCATCACCTTGAAGGGGATGACGCGGAGCACGGCACCGAGGGTGCCGCGCTGCTGGAACACGTTCACGCGGAAGCGGCCGAGCCCGGGGACGCCGTAGGCGAGGTCCACCTCGTTGGAGTTCTTGAACTTGTCCCGCTGGTACTCGTTCATGATCCCGAAGGCCATGCGCGCCACCTCCTCGGGAGGGAGGCGCTTGCCGTCCTTCAGCGGGACCAGCGAGCCGTCGACCCGGAACATCGGGGGAAGACCGGCCTTGAGATGGATGTCGCTCGCGCCACCGCGCAGCGCGACCTGGAGGATCTCGTTGAGTTCCACTGCTCCGGGAGCCTAGCACCCGCTCCCGCGCGCCCCGGCTGTACGGGGCAGAACTACATGTAGCTAGCTCTAGCGCTTGCTGAACTGGAACCGACGGCGGGCGCCGGGCTGACCGTACTTCTTGCGCTCGACGACGCGGGCGTCGCGGGTCAGGAAGCCGGCCTTCTTCAGCGGGGTCCGGAATTCCGGATTCAGCAGGCACAGCGCGCGGCTGAGCCCGTGGCGAATCGCGCCGGCCTGGCCAGAGAGACCGCCGCCGACCACGTTCACCGTCACGTCCACCTTGCCGACCTGCTCCAGGATCTGCAGCGGCTGGTTGAGGATCATCTTCGACGTCTCTCGCCCGAAGTACTCGTCGAGCGGACGGCCGTTGACGACGATGGTCCCGCTTCCTTCCTTCACCCACACCCGGGCCGTCGACTCCTTGCGGCGGCCGGTGGCGTAGTACCCGTTCTCGGTCTGGATCGGCATGTTCCTCAGGCCTCCACCTGGCGGGGGGCCGGCTTCTGCGCGGCGTGGGGATGCTGCTCGCCGGGATAGACCTTGAGCTTGGTCATCATCTTCCGGCCCAGCGCGTTGCGCGGGAGCATCCGGCGGACGGCATTGATGATCACGTCCTCGGGGTGCCGCTGACGCAGCGTCGCGAGATTGGTGGTCTTGAGGGCGCCGGGAAAGCCCGCCCGCGGGTGCCGGTGGTAGAGCTTGTTGGTCTCCTTCGAGCCGGTGACCTTCACCTTCGCCGCGTTGATGACGATGACGTGGTCACCGGTGTCCAGCGACGGCGTGTAGATGGGCTTGTGCTTGCCCTTGAGAAGGGTGGCGATCTGGCTCGCCGCACGGCCGAGCACCTTGTCGCTCACGTCGATGACGTGCCACGCCCGCTTCACGTCCGCGGGCTTCGCGCTGTACGTCCTGGTCGACATCTGGAGACACTCCGGCACCGGGAGGGCTGCCCCCCGAAAAGACGGGCGATGTAGAGGTCTTGCCGCCCCAAGTCAAGCAGACGGAGGGGGCGTCCCCTGGAGCCGGGCCTTGAGGCTCCGGAAGAACCCCTGCTCGGCCTCCGTGGGCGGGCCGGGAGGCGGGATGGTGGTGTCGGACACCTCGAGGACCTGGACCGGAATGTCGGTCAGGAACCGCGACGGGGTCCGGGGCACGTCCCTGCCGCGCCGGAGCCGCGTCGCTGCCCGCGTCAGGATCAGCTCCTCCCGGGCCCGGGTGATGCCCACGTAGCAGAGGCGGCGCTCCTCCTCGAGGTTCTGGGGCTCGCCCTGCATCCCGCCGTGAGGGAGGAAGCCCTCCTCCATCCCGACCAGGAAAACAGTCCGGAATTCCAGGCCCTTGGCACCATGGAGCGTCAGGAGGGTGACCCGGGCAGGCCTCGGCCCCTCCTCCTCCTCCCGGGTGTCGAGGGAGAGCCGGTTCAGGTAGGTCAGGAGGTCGGACCGCTTGCCCTCCCGGCGCTCGTACTGCTCCAGCGAGCCGAGGATGCCCTCCACCCCGGCGAGGCGCCGGTCCAGGGCGGCAGCAGAGGCGGTGCTGGCGCGGGCCGCCGCCTCGAAGCCGA
>CAZDSB010000041.1:0-11548 GCA_964507515.1 uncultured Myxococcaceae bacterium | reverse complement strand
CGGGCCCTCGGCGCCGAGGTGGAGACCTTCGGCTGCGACGTGCGCTTCCAGGATCAGGTGCAGCGCGCGGTGCGCGAGGTGGTCGAGCGGTTCGGCCGCGTGGACGTGCTGATCAACAACGCCGGGGTGATCCAGGTCGGGCCCGAGGAGACGATGCGGGTCTCGGACTACCAGGAGGCGATGGACACGCATTTCTTCGGACCGCTCTTCCTGGTCCAGACCGTGCTGCCCGGGATGCGCCATCGTCGCGACGGGCGCATCGTCAACATCAGCAGCGTCGGCGGGAAGGTCCCCACGCCGCACCTGCTGCCGTACGTCGCGAGCAAGTTTGCGCTGGTGGGCTGGAGCGAGGCGCTCCACGCGGAGCTCCGGCAGGACGGCATCATCGTCACCACCGTCTGCCCTGGCCTGATGCGCACCGGCAGCGCGCGCAACGTCACCGTGAAGGGCCAGCATCAGGCCGAGTACGCGTGGTTCAAGGTGCTCGACTCGCTGCCCTACGTCTCGATGAGCGCGGGCGCGGCAGCCGCAGCCATCGTCCGCGGCATCGAGCTCGGCAAGCCCGAGATCATCCTCACCGGCCGCGCGCGGACGGGCGCCCGCCTGCAGGGTCTCGCCCCGGGGCTCGTCTCCGAGCTCCTGGCCCTCGGAGCGCGCCTGCTGCCCCGAGCGCGCGCGCCGGAGGACTTCGAGCGCTGGACCGGAGCCGAGTCCGAGTCCGACCTCACCCGGTCGTTCGTCACCGGCCTCACCCAGCGGGCCGAGCGCGAGAACAACGAACAGCCGACGAATCCGTAATTTGGCTCGTCCTCAGGCCGAGGAGGTGCCCGTCCTCGGCGCCGAGTCCCGCCACGCACGCGCGAAGCCACCGGTCGCGACGTAGCGCGGAAAGGTGAGCCACTCCTCGGCCAGGAACCTCGCGACCACGTCACCCGGCCCGCGGAACGGAATTGGCGCCTTGTGCTCCAGCCGGTGCGTGCGACCCTGCGCCGCGACCGCGGCGAGCATCGCCACGAGGCCCGCCGGGGCGAGCCACCCGTCGACGAAAGGCGACAGCAGCACGGCCACCGTCCCGGCCTGGAACACCGGAACCGTCAGAGCATGGACCAGGAGGTTGCGCCGGTCACGGTGACCCGGCGGGTAGTTCGACCACTGCCACGCGAGAAGTGAGCTGCCACGCTCGTCCATCGACCGCCTCCGTCCAGCCGGCGCAGCGTGCCACAGGCGCAACGACACGCGATTGCTTCAGCCCGTCGTCCCGACGTCCACCGACCGCGCGGCGACGAGCTCCCGCGCGCGCTTCTTGCGGCGCGTCCGCACTCCATCGGCGATCCGGATGAGGAAGAGCGCCCCGAGGATCGCCGCCCAGGTCATCGGCACCCGGACGTCCGACTTGACCCTCCAGATGAAGTGAATCACCGCGAGCACGCCGGCCACGTAGGCCAGCCGGTGCAGCGACTTCCACCGGGCGAATCCCAGCCGGCGGACCGACGCGTCGGTGCTCGTCCACGCGAGCGGCGCGAGGCAGAGGAAGGCCAGGAAGCCCACGATCATGAACTTCCGCTGGGTCACGTCGCCCCAGAGCACGGGCCAGTCCAGCTGCTGGTCGATGCCGACGTAGGTGAGGAGATGCAGCGACGCGTAGAAGAACGCGAACAGCCCGAGCATCCGGCGCACGCGGATGGGCCACGTCCATCCGGTGAGGACCTTGAGCGGCGTGCACGCCAGCGACGCCATGAGGAGGGCCAGCGCGAGATAGCCGAGCTGGTTCAGCCCGATGGCGATCGCGTCGGCCCCCAGCGTCCGGTGCACCGCGCGCCACACGAGCACCACCAGCGGGACCAGCGCGCCGGCGAACAGTCCCGGCTTCAGCCACGGTTGGGGTGGACGGCGCGGGGGCATCGATCAGTAGAGGGTCTTCGGATCCAGTCCGGCATAGAGCTGTGCCACCTCGTCGCCGTACCCGTTGAAGGGCAGCGTCTTGCGGCGCTCGAACTCGCCCACGCGCCTCTCGGTGGCCTGGCTCCAGCGGGGGTGGGACACCGCCGGGTTCACGTTGGCGTAGAAGCCGTACTCGCTCGGGCCCTCGATGGACCAGGTGGTCGGAGGCTGCTTCTCCACGAAGCTGATCTTCACGATGCTCTTGACGCCCTTGAAGCCGTACTTCCACGGCACCACGAGGCGAAGAGGCGCGCCGTTCTGATTGGGCAGCGCCTTGCCGTAGAGGCCGGCGACGAGGAGGGTGAGCGGGTGCGTCGCCTCGTCCATCCGGAGGCCCTCGACGTACGGCCACTCGAGGATGTGCGTGCGCTGGAGCGGCATCTGCTGCGGATCCAGCAGCGTCTGGAAGGCCACGTACTTCGCCGAGCCGAGCGGCTCGACCCGCTTGATGAAGTCCCCCAGCGGGAAACCCATCCAGGGAATGACCATGCTCCAGGCCTCCACGCAGCGCATCCGGTAGACGCGCTCCTCGAGCGGAAACCACTTGAGCAGCTGGTCGATGTCGATGGTGAGCGGCTTCTTCACCAGCCCATCGACCGCCACGGTCCAGGGGCGCGTCTTCAAGGTGCCCGCGTTCGCCGCCGGGTCGGTCTTGTCGGTCCCGAACTCGTAGAAGTTGTTGTAGTGGGTGACGTCGTCGTAGCGGGAGGGCTTCTCGTCGGTGCTGTAGCGGCCGAGGACCTTGAGCGGCTGCGGCTCGGGCGCCGGCGTTCCCTTCTGTCCGGCCCGCGCGAGCCCCGGTCCGCCGGAGGTGAGCCGCACCAGACCCACTCCGGCGACGGCCGCGGTCAGCGCGCCGAGTCCCGCGTTCCTGAGGAACTCCCTGCGGCGCAGGTACTGCGGCTCGGGGGTGATCTCGCGGGAGGGCGGCTCGGGGGTCTCGGGCTTGGACATGATGGCGTCTCCCCGGTGAGACGCACCGGGGCTCCGCTGGGTTACAACCGGAGGGGGCCGGGCGCCACTCCCCACCACCCGCTTGACGACGGGGGGTGTACCGGGCGGAACTGTGCGCTCCCCTGGAGGCCGAGGGGAGCTCCAGGGAGCTTCCTCGCATGAAGACCAACCTCATCGTCGCGGCGCTGCTCGCGCTCCCCCTGACCGCCTGCAAGAACGAACCGGGGTGCGGCGACTGCAACACGCCGCCGCTCCCGTTCATCACCGATCCGCTCCGCGCCGACGCTGGCTGCGACTGGCCTCAGTGGGGACAGAACTGGTCCCACACCGGGCGTTCGTGCGTCGCGGCCCAGGGCTTCGGGACGGTGCAGGGAACGGTCGTCTTCGATCCCTTCGTGCCCCAGGAGGTGGAGGAGGCCGCCGGGCTGTTCGGGCAGGACGACCTCTTCGTCCACTACGCCTCACCGCTCATCGTCGGCGACGACGTCTACATCGCGGTGAAGTCCGGGGCGTACGTCAACTGCAATCCGCCGGGCTCCGGCGATCCGGCGCCGTGCGGATTCGACGCGTGGAACCAGCAGAGCTGGACCGTCAAGCACCTGACCTGGGTGTCCGGCGTGCTCACCCCACAGCAGTCCTTCGCGAGCTCCTGGAAGCCGCCACCCTGGCAGGTGGTTGCCGGCTGGGAGCCGGTGTTCCAGCACGCGGTGCATGACCAGACGGTGTGGGTCCCGGGAGCCGAGGGAACGGTGATCCGCGTCGACCGTCAGCTGGGGGGCGCGCAGTCCATCAACCCCTTCACGACGGCGAACTCGAACCGCTTCGTGACGGGTCCCCTGACGATCGATGCCGACGGGACGGTGCTCTACAACGTGATCGAGCTCGATCCCATCCTGCCCACCTCCGGCGATGCGCAGGGCTGGCTGGTCCGGATCCCGCCCGGGGCCGCGCCGACGATGGTGAAGTATCAGAACATCGTGAGCGGCGCGCCCGCCGCGGGCGACCAGTGCCCGCGCACGTTCTTCGCCGGCAACATCCCAGGTCCGTACCCGGCCACCGTCCCCGTGCCGACCTCGCCGTGCGGCTCTCAGCGTCCGGGCTTCAACTCCGGTCCAGCCATCGGCCCGGGCGGCACCATCTTCGTCGTGAGCCGCGCGCACTACGCGTCGAACGACTCCTCGCTCGTCGCCCTGAACTCGGACCTCTCGCAGAAGTGGACCTTCCGGATGCGCGAGCTCCTGAACGACGGCTGCGGGGTGCTCGCGACCAGCTGCCGGTCGGGCGCGCCCACCGGAGTCGATCCGCAAACCGGCCTCAAGCCCAGCCTGACCGTCAACGACCAGGGGTCTTCCGTGCCGGTGGCGCTCCCCGACGGAGCTGTCCTCTACGGCGGATTCACCGGGTACAACGGCAGCCGCGGACATCTGGTGAAGGTGTCCCCGACCGGCCAGCTCATGGGGACCTACGACTTCGGCTGGGACATCACACCGGCCGTCTGGCTGCACGACGGCACGTACTCGATCATCACCAAGGACAATCACTACCCGGTCAGCGCGACCACCGATGGTCCGTACTACATCACCCAGCTCTCGCGGGACCTCCATCCGGAGTGGAAGTTCACCTCCACCGAGACCCGGAGCTGCATCACCGAGGCGGACGGTGGGCTCTCCTGCGTCTCGGACCATCCGGACGGCTTCGAGTGGTGCATCAATGCACCCGCGGTCGGGCCCGATGGGACCGTCTACGGGAACAGCGAGGACGGCCGCGTCTACGCGATCCGCCAGGGCGGCACGCTGATCGAGCAGCGGTTCCTGCTCCAGTCGCTCGGAGCCGCCTACACGCCGATCGCCGTGGACTCCAGCGGCCGCGTCTACTCGATGAACGGCGGGGTCATGACCATCGTCGGGCACTAGCCCGGTCAGGACAGGCGGCGGCCGGTCATGCCGATCTGCCGCGGGTGCCCGAGGGTGTCGGGCATCACCGAGGCCACGTGCTTGAAGGGCAGCGCGAGCGGGCGCAGTGCGCGCAGGACCTCGCCGGCGCAGGCAGGCAGGTCGATGGTGTGCAGCGGGGTCTGCGGCGCCTCGGCGATCCAGTACGGTCCGCCGGCTCGATAGGCGGCGAACACGAACAGGCCGCGCTCCACCAGCGCCCGCCACCGCTCTCCACGCTCGTTCCCCACCGACGGTCCGAAGACCGAGCGCGTGGTCGGAGCCGTTGCGAGGATCGCGGCCAGGGCCCGGCGGTGCGCGTCCAGCTCGTCCAGCCCCGGAGGAACGTCCCCGGGGGTGACCGCGGTGAACAGCGCCACGTGATCGCGGGAATCACGCGCCAGCCACTCCACCACCGTTCCCTGGGCTTCCTCCTCCACCGGAAGAGGCTCGTGCGTGTCGTGATCTTCGGATCGATTCATGGTGGGTCGGAACGGGCTCATTCGTCGTTGAAGGTGAGGAAGGCCACCTCGGCCGTGGCTCCAGAGAGGGGGCTGACGCCGGAGAGCGCCTGCGAGGACTCCGAGCGAAGGTGGCGCTGCAGATCGGAGGCGCGCTCCCAGGCGCTCACCACCAAGAAGAGGCCGTGCCGCTCGTCGAGGCACACGGCGCAGACGACGCAGCCCTGCTCCTTGCGGATCTCCTTCGCCCGGTCGCAGAGCGACTGCAGCAGCTCGTCCCGCCCGCCGGGGTCGGGCCTCACGAGGTAGGAGACCCGGTGCAGCGCACTGGACGGCTGGAGCGCCAGCAGGTGGTCCACGAACACCGTGGACTGCCTCCGGGGCTGCTCGTCTTCGATGCACTCCACCAGGCGGAATTCCGGTAGGTCGCGCGAACTCAGGCGTACCTCCGGACTGCGTCGAGCAGCTTCTCGAGAGCAAACGGCTTGCGAATCACCTCCACGACGCGGGCCCTGGCGGCCAGGGCATTCGCCTCGTGGTCCGCCGAGATGACGATGATCCGGAACCGGTGCCGGTCGGGGCGGAGGGCGATCGCGGCGAGCAGCTCGCGCCCGCCCATCCGCGGCATCCAGAGGTCGAGCAGGATCAGCCCCGGACACGATGGATCGTCGAGGAGCTTCACCGCCTGGTCGGCCCTTGCCAGAGCCTGGACGCGGAATCCTCCGGCCTCGAGGGCCTCGGTGATGCTCTCGCGGTTGTCGACGTCGTCCTCGACGAGCACGACGGAGCGGGTCTGGGTGGCACCCACCGGACCCGGCAGCTCGCCGGGACCGGAGGGATGATTCTTGATGGGGAACATGGGCTGCGGGTTGCTCTCCTGCTCGAGGGCCGGCCCGCCCTCTCGTGACTCCGGGCGAACCGCCCCGGCTACTCCTCGTGGTGCGGACAGGGTCCGTCCGTGTCTCCGTGGGCGAGGTGGCGGTCGAATTCCTCGGGGAAGCTCACGTTGCGCGTGTGGCCAGCGCCGTGCTCGCCACGCTCGAGGTGACTTCGAGCGACGGGTGCGACGACAGGAAACCCACCTCCGCGGACGCGCCGAGCAGGCGCGACGCTCCGGAGAGGACGCGGAAGTGATCCGAGCGGAGGTGGCGACGGAGGTCGGCATCGCTCTGCCAGCCGCTCACCACGATGAAGAACGCGCTGGTCTCCTCGACGCAGACGGAGCACACGAGGCAGCCGGGTTCGCCCCGGATCGCGGTCGCCAGGGACCGGAGCGTCTGGAGGAGCTCCTCCCGCTTCTCCGGGTCGGGTGTGACGAAGCAGGCGATGGCGTGCATCGGTGGTTTCATGAGGGGCGGAAGCGGGCGCTGCGGCGGCTCCCCGCTGGAGCAAGCACGGCGCCAGGCGTCCGGGCAGCCGGAAGTCTTCGAGATCGCTCAGGTTCGAGCGCTGCGACCCCGCGCAGACGCCAGGCCGCGAGCCACGGCATCCCGTGGCCCACGACATGTCGTGGGCTCAGGGCGTGCGCCGGCTCAGTCGGAGGGAGGACGGCGGATGTCGAGCTTCTGCATCCGCGAGCGGAGCGTGCTGGGCTTGAGGCCGAGCAGCGCCGCCGCTCCGTCCGAGCCTTCCAGCTTCCAGCCCGCTGACTCGAGCACGTCGATGATGTGCCGCCGCTCCACGTCCTCGAGCGAGCGGAGCGCCGAGACCGCCTGCGCGCCGGACAGCTCGAACGGCGCCTGCTCCGGGAGCCTCAGCGTCTTCCCCTCCGAGACCAGCACGGCCTGCTCCATGAGGTTCTGGAGCTCACGGACGTTCCCCGGCCAGTCGCGCCCCTGGAGCGCATCCATCACCGCGTGCGGAATCTCGAGCACGGGCTTCCCCAGCCGCTGGCAGGCACGGTCCACGAATGCGCGCGCAAGGGTGGGGACGTCCTCCCGTCGCTGGCGGAGCGGAGGCACGCTGATCGGAAAGACGTTGAGCCGGTACCAGAGATCCTCGCGGAAGCGGCCGGCAGTGACGTCCCGGGCGAGGTTCCGGTTGGTCGCGGCGATGACCCGGACGTCCACCTTCAGGGTGCGGTGCCCTCCCAGCCGCTCGAAGGTGCCGTCCTGCAGGACCCGCAGGAGCTTCGCCTGCAGCTCGGGGGCGAGCTCCCCCACCTCGTCGAGGAAGAGCGTCGCTCCATCGGCGAGCTCGAAGCGGCCCTTCCTCTGCGAGGTCGAGCCGGTGAACGCCCCCTTCTCGTGACCGAAGAGCTCGCTCTCCGCGAGGCTCGGCGGCAGCGCGGCGCAGTTCACCTTCACCAGCGGCCGTTCCTTCCTGGGGCCGAGCGAGTGAATGGCCTCCGCGACCAGCTCCTTCCCGGTTCCCGTCTCGCCGAGGATGACGACGGTGGTGTCGGACGGCGCGACCTGGCGGATCCGGAAGTGGAGGTACTTCATCGGGTCGCTCTGGCCGAGCAGCTCGCCCGAGCGCTCCACCGACTGGATCTTCTCCCGGTAGTAGGTGTTCTCGGCCTCGAGCCGGTCCTTCAGCGCGGCGATCTCCCGGTACGCCTTCTCCAGGGCCAGCTCGCCGAGCTTGCCCGCCGTCACGTCGGCGATGCTTCCCCGCACGCCGGCGACCGTCCCGTCCGGAAGGCGAACCGCGTTGCTGGCGAACCGCACCCAGCGGATCTCCCCGTCACGACGCCGCAGGCGGAACTCGAGGGGAGGTGAATCCGGTCCGGCCGGCGCGGCGAGCCGCGCATTCCACGCCGCCAGGTCCTCCTCGTGGATGAGCTTCTCCAGCAGGCCCGGGTCCTCGAGGAACGACCACGCGGGGTGCCCGCTGACCTGCTCGCAGGACGGCGACATGTACTCGAACGTTCCGTCTGGCCGCCGCCAGAACTCCCAGTCGTGGGTGAAATCGGCCACGGTGCGGTAGCGGGTCTCCGCCTCCGCCATGGCGCGCTCGACGCGGCGCCGGCGACGGAGCTGGAGGACGAGCCCGGCGACCAGCACGGCCTCGAGGACGATGACGCCGAGCGCGATTGCGATGGCCCGACCGTGCTGCTCGAAGAGCCCCGGCGAGCGGTAGAGGACGATGCTCCCGGACGGCAGGCTCCGCTGTGGAAGTCCCCATCGATCGAGCTCGCGCGCGTCGAACATCGGCGCGAGCCCGGCGTCGGCGACCAGCGGGATGGACGACGGGGGCTCCCCGCCGAGCACCCGCAGAGCGAGATCGGCGGAGACCTTCCCCGCTCGCTCCATGCTGACCAGCTCTCCCCCCAGGATGCCCGCCCCGAGGTCCTCGTAGATGACGCCGAACACCGGCCGGCGACTCGCCCGGGAGATGTGCGTCAGCGGCGCGGTGGTGTCGTAGTCACGCCCCGCTGCGTCCTGGAGGAAGCTGCCGAAGAGGACGAGCGTGTCGTCCGGGAGCGCGGCAACCCGCGTCTCCACCTGCTCGAGCGAGAGATCGTTCGTGTACGAGATCTCGACCCTGCCGGCGAAGCTGGCGAAGAGGATCCGGCCCTGATCGGCCTGGCCTCGCTCGTAGGCGCTCCCACCCAGCACCACCAGGATCCGGCGCGTCGCCGGGTAGAGCGAGAGCATCATCTCCAGGGTGCGAGGGGCGTTCTGCGAGGGCAGCGCCCCCGTCACCTCCCGGCGAGCCTTCCGCGCGTCCTCGACCAGTCCCCGTCGCACGTAGCAGGTGACGACGGGGACTCCAGGGAGGAGGTTCCGGGCATTCACGAACTCCATCGCCGCCGGCCCCTCGACGACGAGGAGGTCCACCTTCCGGTTCGCGTACTTCTCCTCGTACAGCCCGAGGAGCGTTTCCTCGTAGGCCGAACCGGAGAATCGATCGAGTCCGGTGTACTCGCCGTACACGTCGACCGGCACAGTCGATCCGGAGTGGATGCCCTCGCTCAGCGCGGCGCTCAGCTCGTGCAGCCCCGAGGCCTCCGGCGGGTTCGAGTACAGGACGACCACCGTCCGTCGGGCGGCGTCAGCCGGACGTACGTCGGCCGCTGGACCGGCGGCGAGGGACAGGAGCGTGACGAGGGCGGCGACGGCCGGACCCATGCCGCGGGCAACTACCACAAACTCGCCGCGGCCCGCCCCCCCTCGGGTGGGACACGACAGGGCGGTCAGGGAAACTCGGCCTCGAGCTGCTCGGCGGTGACGTACCGGGGCGCGACGTCCACCGGCACCTTCCCCAGGCGCGACAGGACGCGTTGTGTCTCGGGTCGGTTCACCACCAGCCGGTCGAGGAGCGCCTTTGCCCGTGCCTTGTCGCCGGTGGCCTCGATGGTGAGCAGCTCGCGCGCCAGCGACTCGATGGCAGGTGCGAACTTCTCCGGCACGAGAGTGAAGCGGCCGTCCGTACCGGGCCGGAACGCGCCCGCGTCGATCAGCCAGTTCAGCTGCACCGCGGTGCCCTTGCCGTGCGCCTCGTTGAGGCCGAAGCGGATCGACCGGAACATGCCGGCCAGGTAGGTGGGCCCGAGCGTCTTCCCGAGCTCGGCCGGGAGCTGGCCCTGCGCCACGAGCCGCTGCATGGCCCAGAGCCCGACCACGTCGGCCTTGCACTCCTCGATGGTACCGGAGAGCTCCTGGATCTCGGCCCGGGGCGTGGTGTCGCGGCCGTTCACCACGATGCGCTGCGGACCGATGCCGTGCATCAGCTCGTGCATGAGGATCTGGGTGAAGAACGGGTCGAACTGCACCGACTTCACCAGCTCGGGCGCGATGGCGATCTTCGCGATGGGCACCAGCGTCTTCTCGAACTTCGCGAGGTCGATGTTGCGGAGCATGATCCGCTTGCTCCCGTGGGCGGCCACGGTGCGCTCGTCGTTCGGCAGGTTGTAGGCCGCCGTCTGGACGCCGCGGTTCGCATCGCCGGAAGCGAAGAGGCTGTTCACGACCCGGATCGGCGCCAGCGCGCCGATCTTCGGATTCTTGTAGCGATCCTCCATCGGCAGGGCGTTCTCCAGGGCCTGCAGCTGAGAGGAGAAGCGCTTCAGCTTCTCGGTCTCCTTGGCGTCCAGCACCGTGATGTAGGCCTCGAAGGCGGCCTTCTGGTTGAACCACTCGTCCTCGTAGGTCTCGTAGGGGCCGAACGTGGGGTCGATGGTGGTGTCCAGCTGCATCCACGCCACGTCCGAGGCGGCGTAGTCGTCGCTGAGGAGCGCCGCGGCACGCGCCTCCAGGAAGCTGCGCAGCGCGAGCTGCGCGGTCGCCGCCGCTGCCTCCCGGAGCAGCGCGGAGGCCCGGGCCAGCTCGCCCTGGTACTCGAGGCTGTAGGGGACGACGGTGAATCCACCGTTCGGGGCGCGCCGGATGGTGGTGAAGAAGCTGCTCGCCCGCGTGCGCTCCTCGGGCGAGAGCGTCGACAGCCAGCGCGAGACGTCCTCCTTGCTGGCCCCGGCCGGATAGAAGTTCCCCGAGGCCGGCTTCTCCGGAACGCCGGGCAGGAACGCGGCGTCGTGCGCCAGCCGGTCCCAGGGCCCCTGGTTCAGCAGGAAGAGGCGGAGCCGCGCCTGGGCGAGCGGCGTGGTGTCGCCGGCCAGCTTCACCATCCACGCCTCGCTGCCCGCCCAGGACTGCCGGACGAACAGCGGGTCGAGGATACGGGCGGCCTGGACGAGCCGCGCGAGCGCCTTCTTCTCCGACGCGGGCATCCCGGCCACGTCCACGTCGACCGGCGTGGGGACGAGCTGGTCCGCCGCGGCCTTCAGCTCGGGCAGGCCGGGGAGCGGCGCGGCGGAGGCGAGGGACGTGGTGACGAGGAGCGAGAAGAGAGCGACGCGCATGGGGCGCCGCGCTTACCACCCCGGCGCGCCGCCGTCAGCCGGAACGCCGCGAGATGCCCAGGTGCGCGAGCACCGACTCCGCTGCGCGGCGGCCGGAGGTGAGCGCCCCGTCGATGCTCGCGTTGTCGCGATGGTCTCCGCAGACCGTGATGCCCGCGGGGGTGCGCACCGGCCGCTGCGCCGGCTCGAGCGCGGAGGGTGGCTCGGCCGGAAGCGCGTCGTGCACCACGTCGGCGCGGAGGAGCCGCCAGCGCTCGACGGCCGCGCCGAACCAGCCCCGGAGCTGCGCGCGCACCCGCGGCTCGAGCTCGCCCGGGTCGGCCCGGGTCCCGAGCACCGAGGCCGACACCAGCGCCTTTCCGCGCGGCGCGTACTCGGGGGCGATCTCGCTCATCACCGCCGCGTCGTTCACCGGGCCTTGCCCCTCGCCGTCGAGCAGCAGCCAGGGCCCGCGCAGG
>CAZDSB010000040.1:0-3294 GCA_964507515.1 uncultured Myxococcaceae bacterium | reverse complement strand
GCCTGCAGCACGCGCTTGTAGTCGGTGGGCATCACCTTCACGAACTGCGGGACGAGGTGCGTCCAGTGGTCGAGCACTCGCCGTGCCACGGGGCTTCCAGTGTGCCGGAGGTGGCTCTCCACCAGTCCGTACACGAGCCAGATGTCCGACTCGTCCACCAGCGACTCGAGCTCCACCATGTCGGCGTTGCAGCGGTCACGGAAGCGACGCTCGCGGTCGAGGACGAACGCCATCCCGCCGCTCATGCCCGCGCCGAAGTTCCGCCCGGTCGGCCCGAGCACCACCACCACGCCGCCGGTCATGTACTCGCAGCCGTGGTCGCCCACGCCCTCGACCACCGCCGAGGCGCCGCTGTTGCGGACGGCGAACCGCTCGCCGGCCAGCCCCGAGGCGAAGAGCTCCCCGCGCGTCGCTCCATAGAGCACGGTGTTCCCGATGATGACGTTCTCCTCCGGTGGAAAGCGCGTCCCGGCTGGCGGCCGGACGATGACCCGTCCTCCGGAGAGGCCCTTCCCGACGTAGTCGTTCGCGTCGCCCTCGAGCTCGAGCGTCACCCCGGCGGCGAGGAACGCCCCGAAGCTCTGCCCGGCCGAGCCCTGGAGCCGCACCCGGATGCTGTCGTCAGGCAGGCCGGCGGCGCCGCGCGCCCGAGCGATCTGCCCGGAGAGCATCGCCCCCACCGCGCGGTGGGCATTCTTGACCGGGAGAACGATCAGGCTCGGCGGCCCTCCCTCGAGCGTGCCGCGGGCGCGCTGCAGCAGGACGCGGTCCAGGTGGTCCGAGACGTCCTTCCGCTGGACCTCGAGGCAGTGGCGGGGCGCGTCCGCAGGCGCCCGCGGCATCACCAGCATCTGGCTCAGGTCGAGCCTGCGGGCCTTCCAGTGCGGCACGTCCTGGCGGCGGGTGAGGAGGTCGCGGCGTCCGATGATCTCGTCCAGGCTCCGGGCCCCGAGCCTCGCCAGCAGCTCGCGTACCTCACGGGCCACGAAGAGGAAGAAGTGGACGACCCCCTCCGGCGTGCCCGCGAAGCGCTCGCGCAGCTCCGGGTCCTGGGTGGCGATGCCCACCGAGCATGTGTTGAGGTGGCACTTCCTCAGCATCACGCAGCCCATCGCCACCAGAGACGCGGTGGCCATGCCGTACTCCTCCGCGCCGAGGAGCGCGGCGACGATCACGTCACGCCCGGTCCGCATCCCGCCGTCGGTCTGGACCCGCACCCGGCCGCGCATCCCGTTCTCCACCAGCGTCTGGTGCGTCTCGGCCACACCGAGCTCCCAGGGCAAGCCAGCGTGCTGAATGCTCGAGACTGGGGAGGCTCCGGTGCCGCCCTCGTAGCCAGCGACCACGACGCACCCGGCGCCGGCCTTGGTGACGCCCGCCGCCACCGTGCCGACGCCGACCTCGCTCACCAGCTTCACGCTGATCCGCGCCTCGGTGTTGACCGATTGTAGATCATAGATGAGCTGCGAGAGGTCCTCGATGCTGTAGATGTCGTGGTGGGGCGGTGGCGAGATCAGCGTCACCCCGGGCGTGGAGCAGCGGACTCGAGCGATGCGCTCGTCCACCTTGTGACCGGGGAGCTGACCACCCTCGCCGGGCTTGGCACCCTGGGCGATCTTGATCTGCAGCTCGTCGGCGTTGACCAAGTACTCGGCGCTGACGCCGAACCGCGCGCTCGCGACCTGCTTGATCGCGCTGCGCCGCAGATCGCCGTTCGCGTCGGGGAGGTAGCGGCGGGACTCCTCACCGCCCTCGCCGGAGTTGCTCCGGCCGCCGAGCCGGTTCATCGCGATCGCCAGGGTCTCGTGCGCCTCGGCGCTGATGCTCCCGAAGCTCATCGCGCCGGTGACGAAGCGCCGGACGATGGATTCGAGCGACTCCACCTCGTCGAGTGGAACGGGCTGCTTCGCGGGCACGAGCTCGAGGAGCGACCGCAGCGTCGCGCCGCCGCGGATCTCGTCGTCGGCCGCGGCGCTGAACTTCTTGAACGCCTCCCAGTCGGCGCCCTGGACCGCCGCCTGGAGCAGCGCGACCGTCTGCGGGTTCCACCGGTGCTGCTCGCCCTGGCGTCGCCACTGGTAGAGCCCGCCGATGGGCAGCGCCGGGCCGGCCGCGGGCCCGAAGCCCCGGGCATGGCGCTCGCGGGCCTCGCGCTGCAGCTCCACGAACCCGACGCCGCCGAGGCGGGACGGGGTTCCGGTGAAGTGACGGTCCACCAGCGCGCGGTCGAGTCCCACCGCCTCGAAGATCTGCGCGCCGCGATACGACTGGAGGGTGGAGATCCCCATCTTGGACATCACCTTGAGCAGCCCTTCCTCGATCGCCTTCACGTAGCGGGCCTGCGCCTCGGTCTCGTCGAGCGCGATCTCCCCCGAGTCGGCCAGCGCCCGGACCGTGTCCAGCGCCAGGTACGGGTTCACCGCCGCGGCGCCGAAGCCGAAGAGCGCGGCGAAGTCGTGCACCTCCCGCGCCTCGCCGGTCTCCACCAGCAGGCCGGTCTGCATCCGGATGCCGTCGCGGGTCAGTCGCTGGTGCACGGCGGACAGGGCGAGCAGCGCCGGGATGGGGGCGCGCCGGGCGTCCACGCCGCGGTCGCTCAGGATGAGGAGGCCGCAGCCCTCGTCCACCGCCTCCACCGCCTGCTGGCAGAGTCGCTCCACCGCGGACTCGAGCGCGCCCTCGCCGGCATCGAGGTCGAACAGCGCCTGGAGCCGTACGGGGAGGAACATCCCCTCGTGGTGGCTCTCGCCCAGGCGCGCCAGCTGCCCGCTGGTGAGGACCGGACCGGGGAGGGTGAGGCGGTGGCACTGGTCCGGCGTCTCCTCGAGCGTGTTCCCGTCGGGGCCGGTCGCGGTGGCGAGGCTCATGACGAGCGCCTCGCGGTGCGGATCGATCGCCGGGTTGGTCACCTGCGCGAAGAGCTGGTGGAAGTAGCGGAAGAGGCTCGGGGCCTGGTCGCTGAGGACGGCGAGCGGGCTGTCCTTTCCCATCGAGCCGGTGGGCTCGTGGCCGGTCTCGGCCATGGGAAGGACGAGGTGGCGGAGGTCCTCGTCTGTCCAGCCGAATGCGCGCTGGGTGACGCGGAGCTCGTGCTCCTCGAGGCGGGGCGGGGCGGGAACGCGCGGCAGCTCGTCGAAGGTGAAGACGTTGCGGTTCAGCCATTGCCGGTATGGCCAGCGAGCGGTGATGTCCCGCTTCACCTCCTCGTCCTCGAGGATGCGGCCCTCCACGGTGTCGACCAGGAACATGCGGCCGGGCTGGAGGCGGCCCTTCTTGCGGATCCGGTCCGCGGGC
>CAZDSB010000039.1:0-6533 GCA_964507515.1 uncultured Myxococcaceae bacterium | reverse complement strand
CGTCGATCCGAAGAGCTACCTGTACCTGATGGGTTCGGAGCTCCGGTACGAGGAGACCCTCATGGCCTCCGGCTTCAAGCTGGAGAACCCGAACGTGAAGACCGCCTGCGGGTGCGGCGAGAGCTTCACGGTCTAGGTGC
Source organism: uncultured Myxococcaceae bacterium (assembly GCA_964507515.1). Lineage (GTDB taxonomy): Bacteria > Myxococcota > Myxococcia > Myxococcales > Myxococcaceae > RPRB01. The sequence continues at coordinate 6,393 of CAZDSB010000039.1, read as the reverse complement.
CGGGCGGTGCGTTGCTGGAATTGCCAGTCGGAGGTTGGCGCGGCGGAGGTCTGCCCGGCCTGCGGGAAGGTGCAGCCCGTCGCAGCGGGAACCACGCTGTTCGACGTCCTCGGGCTTCCTCGTGGCGTGGACGTTGACCGGCCCGAGCTGGAGCGGGCCTATCGCGAGCGGTCGCTGCGTCTCCACCCCGACCGGACCGGGAAGGACGACCCGCGCGAGCGGCGGCTCTCGCTCGAGCGCACGGCTCTGCTCAACGAGGCCTACAAGACGCTGCGCACGCCCGAGCCGCGGGCCTTCTATCTGCTCAGGCTTCACGGGCTGGATCTCCAGAAGGACGAGGGCCGGGCTGTGACCGTCCCTCCGAGCGTGCTGGAGGAAGTGCTGGACCTGCGCGAGCAGCTGGACTCGGCGCGCGCGGCGGGCGACGACGAGCAGGTCTCGGCGCTCTCCGACCGGGTGCGCGTGCAGTCGGCGGCGACGCTCGCGACCGCCCAGTCGGCGCTGCGCCGCCTCGAGCGCGAGCCCGGGGACGCAGCAGCCCGCGAGGAGGCCGCGCAGGCGCTGGCCAGGCTCCGCTACCACCACCGGTTCCTCGAGGCGGCCGAGGGCGGCGACGAGGAGGCTCCTGGATGAGCGGACTCCTCCAGATTCATGATCCCCTGAAGCCCCGCGGGCACGCGGTGGGAATCGATCTCGGGACGACCAACTCGCTGGTCGCCGCGGTCATGGAGGGAAAGCCGCGAGCGTTCCCGGTGGACGAGGGGGGGGCGCTGCTCCTGCCGTCGGTCGTGCACTACGCCGCCGACGGCTCGGTCATCGTCGGCGCGCGGGCGCGGGTGCTGGCCGCGGCCGAGCCCACCAGCACCATCGCCTCGGTGAAGCGCTTCATGGGCAAGGGTCCGGAGGACGCGGAGACGAAGGCGCTCGGCGCCTACCGCTTCGCGACCGGCGGCCCCGTCGTGCGGTTCGAGGTGAAGGGTGGGCCGCCGGTGACGCCCATCGAGGTCTCGGCGGAGATTCTGCGGACGCTGAAGCGGAGGGCGGAGGCCGCGCTCACCGGGAAGGTGGAGCAGGCGGTCATCACCGTGCCCGCTTACTTCGACGACGCCCAGCGCCAGGCCACGCGTGACGCCGGACGCCTCGCGGGGCTCGAGGTGCTGCGCCTGCTGAACGAGCCGACCGCGGCGGCGCTGGCCTACGGGCTGGACAAGGGAAGCCAGGGACTCTTCGCGGTCTACGACCTGGGTGGCGGCACGTTTGACATCTCCATCCTCGAGCTGGTGGAGGGCGTGTTCCAGGTGAAGTCCACCGGCGGCGACTCGGCGCTCGGCGGGGACGACTTCGACCGGGCGATCGCCGCGCGGTTCCTCGAAGCGCACGGGCTGGCAAAGCCGGATGCGGCCCAGGTCACCGAGCTGCTCGCCGTCGCGCGCAGGGCGAAGGAGACGCTCACCGATAGAGAGGCCACCGAGCTGTCTGCGCTGGGAAAGACCTTCCCCGTGAGCCGGGCCGAGATGGAGAGCTGGATCGCTCCCCTCCTCCAGAAGACCGGCGTGGCCTGCCGGCGGGCGCTCAAGGACGCGGGCATCTCGGCCCAGGAACTGGACGGGGTCATCCTCGTCGGCGGCAGCACCCGGGTCCTCGCGGTTCGGAAGTTCGTCGCCCAGCTCTTCGGCAAGGAGCCGCTCGGGGACATCGATCCGGACCAGGTGGTGGCGCTGGGAGCGGCGGTGCAGGCAGATCTCCTGACGAACCGCGAGCGGCAGGACGAGGTCCTGCTCCTCGACGTCATCCCGCTCTCCCTCGGGCTGGAGACGATGGGCGGCGTGGTGGAGAAGCTCGTCCCGCGCAACAGCGCGATCCCGACCGCGGCGGCGCAGGTCTTCACCACCTTCCAGGACGGGCAGAACGCGCTCGACGTGCACGTGGTGCAGGGCGAGCGGGAGCTGGTGGCAGACAACCGATCCCTGGCGCGCTTCCGTCTCACCGGGATCCCGGCGATGCCGGCGGGGATGGCGCGGGTGGAGGTGCGCTTCGAGGTGAACGCCGACGGCATCCTGTCGGTCTCGGCGAAGGAACAGAGCACGGGCGTGAGCCAGGCGATCACGGTGAAGCCGACGCACGGGCTCACCGACGATGAGATCGAGCAGATGCTGCTCGACTCAATCGAGCACGCCGAGCAGGACGTCCATGACCGGCAGCTCCGTGAACAACAGATCGCGGCGGATCAGATCCTCCACGACGCGCGGAAGCAGCTGGCGGCGTTCGCCGATCTGCTGCCCGACGACGAGCGGCGCGAGGTGGAGGCGGCGATCGCGAAGGTGGCGGAGCTCCGCGACTCGGCGACCGAGTCGCAGGCGCTTGCGGACGCGATCAAGGCGCTCGACGACGTCTCGCGGCCCTTCGTGGAGCGGATCATGAACCGGGCGGTGGGGACCCTGCTCGAGGGCCGCCAGGTGGACGAGGTCTAGAGTGCCTCGCGTCCGCTTCCGCAGCCCGTTCGACGACGTGTCGGTCGAGGTCCCCGAGGGAACGAGCATCCTTGATGCCGCCGAGAAGTGCGGGGCCACGGTGGGCCACGCCTGCGGCGGGGTCTGCGCCTGCTCAACCTGCCACGTCTGGGTCCGGAAGGGCGCGGAGTCACTCTCCGAGCAGGAGGACGCCGAGGCCGACCGGCTGGACCAGGCCTTTGACGTTCGCGAGTACTCCCGACTCTCCTGCCAGTCGCTCGTGGGGAGCGAGGACGTGGAGGTCGACATCACCCAGGAGTCACTCCAGGCATTCCTCGACGAGAACCCCGACCTCCGGCATCGGCTCGAGGCCGAGGGGAAGTGGCCCTTGAAACGGTAGCCGCCTCCTCCTATAAGGCCCGCCTCCGCACCGCCCAGGTGGTGGAATTGGTAGACACACTAGATTCAGGGTCTAGCGCCGCGAGGCATGGAGGTTCGAGTCCTCTCCTGGGCACTGCAGCAATTCAGGCGGTAAGGAGGCTCCATGACTCGCCTCCAGTGCAGGACCGGGTCGTCGTCGTCATCGCCTTCTGCGCGTCCCTGGTCGTCTCCAGCGAAGCGACCGCGTGTGATTGCAGCGTGCCGTCCGTCGAGGGCGAGTTCCGGCCGTCTCAGCTCGTCTTCGAGGGCGTCGTCGCGCGAGGCAACGAGAAGCACCAGACGAGTGCTGAGTTCGAGGTGCTGAAGGTCGGGAAAGGGCAATACCGAGAGTCCATTGCCTGGTTCTCGAAGAACGCTGCCGTCCAGGATGGTGACACTGCGGCAGCTCCTCGGTGAATCGCGAGGAATGGAGAGGGCGAGTGGTGACCCTGCGCATCGTGACCGATGAAGATCTCCCGATCTTCTTCGAGCACCAGCGCGACGGGGTCGCACTGCGCATGGCCGCATTCTCCTCGCGGGAACGCGATGCCTTCTTGACCCACTGGCGCACGAACGTTCTCCGCCCCGAGAACCTGAGCCGAACCATCCTCGTCGACGGCGTGGTCACCGGGTACGTCGGCAGCTGGGAACAGGACGGCAGGCGCCTCGTGGCCTACTGGATCGGTCGCGAGCACTGGGGCAAGGGCATCGCGACGCGAGCGCTCTCCGAGTTCCTCTTGCTGGAGCGGATCCGTCCGCTCCATGCGTGGGTCGCCGTTCACAACGTCGGGTCGATCCGCGTGCTCGAGAAGTGTGGCTTCCGCACGGTGGCCCAGGAAGCTCTCGCGCCCGCGGACGAAGTCGCCGAGGTGCTCATGACGCTCGGTCCGAAATAGGATGGAGCTGGCACCTCGTCGCTTCCTGCGGGTGCAATGCCTATCTTCCAGCATGACTGATCAGAATCAGAAGACCCAGGCCGCGCGAGCCCTCGTGCGTGACCTGACCGCCCGCGCCCGTGCCCACCGCCTCGCGACGAATCAACGAGCCGACGGGAGCTTGCTGATCTACGAGCCCGAACGACGCGGATACGTGCGCGTCGAGCCCCCGGACGTTGGTACCGCGGACGAGGTTGCGATCATCCCGATTCGCGACGTGAATGGACGCCCTCGCAGGGGGGACGCGGCAAACGTTTCAGTCACGTGGGACGAAGGGCGGTCGGAGTATGCCCTGCGACAGTCGTCCGACTCCCTCGACGTGGCCGGCGAGGTCTGGCGGTGTATGGCTGCGGCCGTGGACAGCTCGTGGACGTGGCCACGGTGACCTCACGGATCACCCGCGGCAATCCGAACGTCCGCCCGTTCCCCTTCAGCCACGGAAGGAAGCCGGAGAGCGAGAGCACGAGCAGGTCGATGGAGCGGATCCTCGACCAGCGCTCACCGCCGTGACGGGAGATGGCCCGTTCGACCAGCCTGAGCGCCTGTACGCTCAGTACGCTCCCGCGACGGCCCCTCGCGAAGGCCCGCCCGCGACCCCGTCGCCGGGGTTGGGGTTGGGGTTGGGGTTGAGGCGGGGCTGGTAGATCAGCTGCCCGCCAACCGGTGGGGCCGACGTCTCGTAGAGCGCGACCAGCTCGTCGTCGATCCGAGCGAGGTCGGTGCATCGAAGGTAGTCGCGCATCGTCGTGCCGGTGCAGTGCTCGTCGGTCCAGGGGGCGCCGCGCTTCTGGGCGACGTCGCCATGGTGCACGATCCTGAAATCGATGCTGTATCTCGTCCGACCCGAGGTGTTCGGGACGCTCGAATGCATCTGCGCTCCGGAGAAGATCAGCATCCCTCCGACCGGCGGCAGCAAGCGAAGCTGAGGCTCCAGCTCGACGGCCGTCGTCGCGCGAGGGAGCGGCCGGTCGTCGGACTTCAAATTCGCCACGACGTGCGCGCCGCGATGCTGAGCGTTCCAGGCGTAGTAGTCGTACCTCGCCGAATCATTGGGAACTGGCTTGTTCCAGTACGGTGGGTGGAAGGCCATCCCGTTGTCCGGGGCAAGGTCGTAGACCGGCATCCACCAGTTGATCTGACAGCGAGGCGCCGAGTACCAGGTATCCCGATGCGGGTGCCATGCGTAGGCGATCCCGGTCGTGAGGTAGGCATCGCTGGTCGAGCTCCGGAGCCTCGGCACATCGAAGTAGGTCTGCTCCGGGTCGCAGCCCATCTCCTCCAGCATCGCCCTGAGGAAGCGCTTGCTCTCGGGATGGTGAATGAAGTGTGGCTTGCAGCGGCCCAGGATCTCCGCGAATGCCGCGACTGGCATCTCGTACTGCGCCTTTTCCGGGTCCAGCCCGCCGAAGGCCTCTCGCAGCAACTCGCGGGTGAACTCGACGAACTGCACCGAGCTTCGCCGCGCGGAGTAGACGAAGAACTCGCCGTCGTAGATGCGGGCCCGGCGCTCATCGTCGGTGACCCGTGCGTCGAAATGGATCGTGTTGGCCATGTCGAGCCTGCTCAGTGACTGCCGCGGCCGGTCACCACTGCGGGAACCGTCTTCAGCAGCAGGTTGATGTCTTGTCCCATGCTCCAGTGATCGATGTACTGGAGGTCGAGGTACATCCAGTCCTCGAAGGCCACCTCGTTACGCCCGCTGACCTGCCAGAGGCAGGTCAGGCCCGGTGGCACCGAGAGCCTGCGCCGCTGCCATGGCTCGTACTGCGCGACCTCCTGGGGTACCGGCGGCCGCGGGCCGACCAGCGTCATGTCGCCGCGCAGGACGTTCACCAGCTGCGGTAGCTCGTCGATGCTGTACTTCCGGAGGATGCGGCCCAGCGGGGTGACCCGAGGGTCACTCTTCATCTTGAAGACGGGGCCCAGCTGCTCGTTCTGGGCCGCGAGGTTGGCCTTGAGGGCCTCGGCGTCGGCGACCATCGAGCGAAACTTCAGCATGTGGAACTTCTTCCCATGCAACCCCACCCGCAGCTGACGGAAGAAGACGGTGCCTGGAGAAGTGAGCTTCACCAGCGCCGCGACGACCAGGAGGAACGGGAAGAGCACCCAGAGCGCAGCGGCCGCTCCGGCGATGTCCACGAGCCGCTTCAGTACCCGCTGCTCGGGCTGCACTCGATCGGTGACGTAGTGTAGGAAGCCATCGGCCACTGCCTTGCTCGCGACCGGCTGCGCCCGCCCGAGCCGCACCGTGTACGCCGGCAGGGCGAACGGTGCGCCGATCGTCTCGCAGATTCCGACCGCGGCCTGCAGCGCCTTCTCCTGAAGATGCGGCAGCCCGCAGAGATAGACCTCGTCGACGACCTCTTGCTGAAGCACGCGGGAGAGATCGGCCGACGCGCCGACGTATCGACCGCGCAGCGGCTCGGGCACCGCCTCTCCGGGCCAGCTGAGATAGCTGCACTGCGTCCGGCGCCTCGTCAGGTCCTCGCCGGTGATCCGTCCCAGCGCGCCGGTACCGACGATCAGCACCTGACGCGGTGGACGGGCCCGCGCGCCTCACGGCGGGCGGCGTCACGGTCGAGCGCCCG
>CAZDSB010000038.1:0-4220 GCA_964507515.1 uncultured Myxococcaceae bacterium | reverse complement strand
GAGCCGATGGAGCGCACGCCGAAGAAGCAGCCCGGAGCCGTCGTCGAGGCGCTGCGGACACGCGACCGCGCGCTGACCCCGCAGGAGGAGCGGGCGGTCCGGATGGTCCACGGCATCGGCGTCTCCCCCGGCGCTCCGCTGGCCCGCATCGCGCAGGAGGGGACGGAGCTCGCCGACGAGCTGCTCCTCCTCGAGCTGCAGCTCGCGCGGCAGGCCCGTGCCCGCGTGCCCCGGATGCCTTCTCCGTCGAAGTCGAAGATCGTCCGCGCCCTCCGCGGGCGTCGCTGACCCTCAGGCGCCGAGCACCGAGACCAGCTCCGCTCCCACGCGCTCGAGCCCGAGCGGGGATGCACAGAGCGACGTCGCCATCTGCTCCGGCGTCTCCGGCGCTCCCTGACTCCAGATCGCCACCAGCCACCGCGCGGCCACGGGGTTTCGCAGGTCCTCGGCGTCGAACCGCCGGTCCGCCTCCGCCCAGAGACAGCTCGCCAGCGCCGAGGCCCGCAGCTCCCGGCGGGTGAGGTCCAGGCCCGCGACGCGCGCGAGCGCGCGACCGCGGCCCACGCGCACGTGCAGCGCCAGGGAGATCGCCTCGGCCGCCTCGCCCAGCCGCTGCAGGGTGAGCCCGGCCGTCGCCATCGCCCGGAGATGGGGCTGCAGCGCCGCCTCGGCCCGCAGCGTCCCGAGCGCCACCAGCGCCTCCATCCGCGCCACCTCGCGCGCCGTCGCCCGGGCCAGGCCGAGCGCCGACCGCAGCCACCGCTCACGCCAGAGCAGGCCGCGCGCCACCCAGCCGGAGGCGGCCACCACCGCGCGGTCTCCCATCCAGCGGTGCTCCACCGGTGCCTCGGGCTCGACCGAGGCCAGATGCAGCGCACATCCCGTCCAGAAGAAGCGGGGGATGGCGTCGGTGCTCTCCGCCTCGCCCGGGAGCAGGAGCTGGATGCGTCCGGGAACCTCCACCGCGATGGCGTGGGCGGCGGGAGCCAGGACCTGCCGGCTGCGCACGTGCCGCGCGCGCTCCTCCGCGCCCGGGAGTCGTGACGACCACGCGCGCAGTCCCTCGCCGGCGCTCTCCAGCGCTCCGGGGTACCCGGGCAGCGCGCGCAGCCGGTCGAGGTCGGCCAGGGTCGCGTCGCCGCGCGGAAGCGGGAACAGACCGGGCGCAACCTTTCCCAGCGCCCAGCCCAGCACGTCGCGGTAGGCGTCCTCGGTCCTGCGCAGGAACCCGTCGAGATCGAGCGCGGGCCATGTGGGATCGCGCCGGGCGTCGATCAGATCCGCCACGCTGCCGGCCCCCAGCGCGCTCGCACCGCCTGCGAGCTCGCTCTGCACCCGCTGGGCAGTGCCGAGGAGCGCCTCCCACCCGCGGTTCACGGCACCCTCGTGGTTCAGCCGAGCCGGCCGCTCCTCGGTGAGGGCGAGCGCCGCCTCCGCCTCGACCAGGGGAAGGTCGAGCCCGGTCTCCGTCGGCCGCCGCCACCGCGCGGCCTCCAGCGCGGACCGTCCGTCGCGGGCCGCGCCCGAGAGCGAGGCATCCTCCAGGAAGCGCACCAGGATGCGGAGCCGCGGGAGCTCGTGCTCGGGGACGCGGGTCGATCCGAGCAGCCCACCCACGGCGCGGGCCGTCTCCGGCGAGACCACCTCCGGATACGCGGAGTCCACGGCCGCGAGGTTCGCCGCGCCGGGCGCCGCGTCCGCGCGGGCACGCCCCAGTCCCTCGAGCCATGCCTCGGCGTCGGCGCGGAGCGCGTTCAGGGAAGCCATGCCGGCACTCTCGCTCGCTACCGGTCCACGGGAAGATCGACCGCCGCCGCCTGTATCGCGGTCCGTCCAAGCCCGTCCACGCGGAAACCGGGCACGTCATCCCGGGGACGGTTCTCCGGCCCCGGCGACGCATCGACGATGGTGTAGACGTCGCCCTCGTGAACCTGCCTGCTCATGGCCGGCGACGCTGCCAGGAGGTGAATTCGCCGGTCAAGGCGACCGGTGGGGGGCCGGTGCCATGAAGCGCCGCGCCTTTCGCGCCGACCGGGGAGCGCTCGCCGAGGTGGTCGCCCGCGGGCTCGGCAGCTCGCTGGAGGAGGCACACACCCTCGTGACCGGCGGCGCCGTCTATCTCCGCGGCCGCCGGCAGCGCGATCCGTCTCTGGCAGTCGAGGCCGGGACGGAGGTGCTGGTGGTGCTCGAGGAGGGCGGGCGGAGCTCCACCGCTCCGCTGCCCCCGGCCGCGCCGCTCCGGGTGCTCCACGAGGACGACCAGGTGCTCGCCGTGGACAAGCCCGCCGGACTGGCCGCGCAGCCGACTCCCGGCGGCCTCGGCAGCCTTCTCCTCCTCGCCTCGACGCACCTCGGCCGGGACGCCGGGCTGGTCCACCGGCTCGATCGAGACACGACCGGGGTCATGGTGTTCGGCAAGTCGCCGGCGGCGACCTCGGCGCTCGCGGCGAGCTTCCGGACCGGGGAGGCACGCAAGCAGTACCTGGCGGTGACGGCGCCAGGGCTCGCCGGGGCCGGTACCTCGACCCTGCGGCTCGCGCGCGATCCACGCCGGCCCGGGAGGTGGGTGGCCCGCGCGCGGGACGGGCTCGAGGCCGATACGCGCTTCCGCCGCCTCGCGTCGGCGGCCGACCTGGCGCTGGCAGCTCTCTGGCCGCGCACCGGACGTACCCACCAGCTCAGGGCCCACCTCACCGCGCTCGGTGCGCCCATCGCCGGAGACAGGCTCTACGGTGGCCCGGCGGAGCTCCGGGGAGAACGGATCGGACGCTCGCTGCTGCACGCCCACGTGCTCGTCCTGCCGCACCCGAGCACGGGCAAGCCTCTCCGCCTCGTGGCGCCGCTCCCCGCCGACATGGCTCCGTGGTTCGCCGCGCTCAACGTCACGCCGCTCGAGGAACCTCCGGAGCTCACTGCAGCTGGATCCGCAGGCCCCCCACGATGAGGTCGCCCGCGCCGGCCAGCCCGTGGCGCCAGCCGATGTCCAGGCCGGAGTTGTCGAACACCAGGCCGAGGCCCGCCGTGACGAAGTTCTGCTGCACGGGCTCGTGCCACTCCCAGCCGCCTCGCAGGATGAAGCTGCGACCGAGGAACAGCTCGAGGCCGCTGTTCCAGATCGGCTGCAGCGGTCCACGCCCGATGTCGCTGCGCACCTCGCTCGCGAGTCGCACGGGGCCGACCATCAGCCCGAACCCCACCTCGAACGCTCGGCTCATCTCCGGATGGTGCGTGTCGATGATGTTGTAGGCGGCAAAGCCGAGCGTGAGCTGCGGCATGACCAGGATGGACATCCCGAGGTTCATGCTCGCGGCGTTGATGTGCGGCGTGCTCTGCATGAGCCAGCGCCCGCCGATGCCGAACGCCACCCGGTCGCCGACCTTCGTCGCCAGCGACAGCGAGTGGGCCCACTGGCCGACGTGCCCGCCGTTGCCATCGTCGTTGGAGATGTAGTGGAGGCTGTAGGCGCCCGACAGCTCCTGGTTTGTGCTGTCGCGTGCCCAGCCCGCCGCGAACCAGCCCTTCGACTTCCAGTCTGCTCCGCCCCCGAACTCCAGCTGGAACGCCGGGAAGAGCGCCATCGCCGCCGGGTTTCCGTCCGCGGCGTTCGCGCCGATCCCGAGCTCGCGGAACGTGCCGCCCATCCCCACCTCGCGCGCGCCGCGGGCGGTGTCGAACTCGAGCGGGGCGGGGGCGGCGAGCAGCGGGCGCGCCAGCAGCAGCGAGGCCAGGAGGAGCAGACGGTTCATTCGCGCCAGGGAGGCTACGCCCTCAGGGCAACAGCACCGTCGAGCCAGTCGTCTTCCGCGCCTCGAGATCGACGTGGGCCCTCGCCACCTCCCGCAGGGGGTAACGCTGGTTCACGTGGATGGTGATGACCTTGCGAGCGACGAGATCGAAGAGCTCGCGCGCTCCGGCCAGGAGGTCGTCCCGCTTTCCGACGTAGGTGCCCAGGGTGGGCCGGGTGACGTAGAGCGAGCCTCCGGCCGCGAGTCGCTGGAGGTCGAACGGCGGGACCGGCCCGCTCGAGGCGCCGAAGAGCACCATCAGCCCGAACGGCGCCAGACACTCCAGCGACAGGTCGAAGGTGTCCTTGCCGATCGAGTCGTAGACCACCGGAACCTTCGCCCCGCCCGTCAGCTCCTTCACCTTCGCCGGGAGCTCGCGCCGGTTCTCGTTGCCGATGACCAGCGGGTGCGTGCAGCCCGCCTCGCGCGCGGCCT
>CAZDSB010000037.1:0-7097 GCA_964507515.1 uncultured Myxococcaceae bacterium | reverse complement strand
CAGATGCTTCAGCGCCGCCGACTGGCGCAGCCAGAGCGCGTGGTCCACCGCCGGGGCGCCGGACAGGGTCACCCCGGGCGGCACGTCATGCGGGATGCCCGACTGGGCCGTGATGCGGGCGCCATCGCCGATGGTCAGGTGGCCCACGACGCCCACCTGTCCGGCCAGGATGACGCCAGTGCCCAGCTCGGTCGACCCGGAGATGCCCGCCTGCGCGCAGATGATGGAGAGCGGGCCCACCCGGACGTTGTGGGCGATCTGCACCAGGTTGTCGATCTTCGACCCTCGCCCGATGACCGTCTCTCCGACGGTCGCGCGGTCGATGCAGCTCCCCGCCCCCACCTCCACGTCGTCCTCGATGCGCACCCTGCCGACCTGCGGAACTTTCACGTGCGAGGCGTTCGCCGGATCGAACGCGAAGCCGAAGCCGTCCGAGCCCACCACCACTCCCGGCTGGAGCACCACCCGGTCACCGAGGATGCACCGCTCCCGCACCACCGCCCCCGGCTGCAGCACGCAGTCCTCGCCCACCCGCGAGCCTTCGCCCAGGTAGCTCCCCGGCCACAGCACCGAGCGCGCTCCCACCACCGCGCCGGCCTCCACCACCGCCAGCGCCATCACCGTGGCCGACGGATCCACCCGCGCGGAGGCGTGCACCTCGGCCCGGGGGTGAACGCCGGGAGAGAGACGCGCTGCGGGGTGGAACAGCGTGAGGAGACGGGCAAAGGCCAGGTGCGGCGAGGGCACCCGGACCCAGGCCACGTCCGCGCGGCTCATCGCCTCGCCCGGCGGCACGAGCACCGCCGAGGCGCGGGTGGCAGCCAGCTCCTTGCGGTACCTCGGATTGCCGTAGAAGGAGAGCTCGCCCGGGCCGGCCTCCTCGAGGGCCGCGAGCCCCCGGATGGGCACGGACCCGTCCCCTTCGACCGTGCCGCCGATCCGGGAGGCGAGCTCTGCGAGGGAGCGTTCCATCCGCTCCCTCGACGCTACTTCTTCTTCGCCTGCGCCGGGGCGGCTGGCGCGGCTGGGGGAGCCTTCACCTTGTTCTGCTCGTTGTAGGTGCGGACCAGCTGCGCGGTCAGGTCGAGCGAGTCCGGGGCGTAGGCGATGCCGCCCGCGTCGAACACCATCGTGAACCCTTCCTTCTGGGCGATGCTGGTGATGATGCCGCGCATCTTGGTCACGATCGGCTGGAACTCCTCGTTCTCCTTCTGCGCCAGCTCCGCCCGGCCCTTCTCGAAGTTCTGCTGGAGGTCGATGAACCGCTTCTGGAGGGCCTCGGCCTTTTCGTTGCGGCCCTGCTCGGTCATCGTCGCGGCCTGCTTGTCGAAGGTGTCCTTGTCCTTCTTGAGCTGGTCCTGGGCCTTGTCGAGGTCCTTCTGCTTCTGCTCCTTGATGCCCTCGAGCCGGGCGCGGGCAGCCTTCGCCTCGTCGAGCTCGGCGAGGGCCTTCTGGAAGTTCACGTAGCCAATCTTCGCCTGCGCGTGGGCCGCAGCAGAGAAGGTCAGCGGAATCAGGGCGGCCAGGGCCACCACCAGGCGACGGGACGACATCACGTGTGTACTCCTCGGGGAAACTCCGGTGATTCCACGCTCGACCACCACCCTACCGGAGTGAAGCGGAAGCCCCCCGGCGGGTGCTCCCGATGGGGTCGTAAAAGTCCGCGGACACTAGGTGCAACGGCTGGAATCCGTCAAGCTCACAGGGCCTTCACCTCGCTGACCAGCCGGGTCAGGGAAGATTTGGCATCCCCGAACAACATCGAGGTGTTCGGGGCGTAGAAGAGATGGTTCTCGATGCCTGCGAATCCGGGGTTCATGCTCCGCTTGAGGACGATGGCCCCCTTGGCCTTGTCGACGTCGAGGATGGGCATCCCGTAGATGGGGCTCGCGGGGTCGCTCCTGGCCGCCGGGTTCACCACGTCGTTCGCGCCGATGACCAGCGCCACGTCGGCCTGCGGGAACTCCGAGTTGATCTGTTCCATGTCGTAGAGCCGGTCGTACGGGACGTTGGCCTCGGCGAGGAGCACGTTCATGTGGCCGGGCATCCGGCCGGCGACGGGGTGGATGGCGTACTTCACCGTGACCCCGCGCTTCTCGAGCAGGTCCGCCAGCTCGCGCACCACGTGCTGCGCCTGGGCGACCGCCATGCCGTAGCCGGGTACCACGATGACCGTCCCCGCGTACGCCATCCGCATCGCCGCGTCCTCGGCCGAGACGCTGTGCACGGTCAGGTCCTTGGCCTGCGCGCTGGCCGCGAGGGCCGGGGGTGATCCGAAGGCGCCGAAGAGCACGTTGCCGAAGCTCCGGTTCATCGCCTTCGACATGAGGATCGAGAGCAGGAAGCCCGACGCTCCGTCCAGAGCGCCGCAGATGATGAGGACGTTGTTCTGGATCGCGAACCCGGTCGCGCTCGACGCCAGGCCGGCGTACGAGTTGAGCAGCGACACGACCACCGGCATGTCCGCGCCACCGATGGGCAGCACCATGAAGACGCCGAGCAGGAGCGCGAGCCCGATCATCGCGTAGAACACCACCGACGTCTGGGGCCGGTAGATGAGGTACAGGAACATGGCGATCGCCACCCCGAAGAGGGTGATGTTCACCGCGTTCTGTCCCTTGTACGTGACCGGTCGACCGGTGATGAACTCCTGGAGCTTGCCGAAGGCCATGAAGCTGCCGGTCACGGTGAGCGCGCCGAACAGCACCTCGAATCCGAGGGCGGCCATGGTCGAGCGGGGCAGTCCGACCTCGTTGATCCGGTACTCGGCGACTCCGACCAGCGTCGCGGCGAGCGCGCCGAACATGTGGCTGATCGCGATCCGCTGCGGCATCGCGGTCATCGGCACGAACATCCCCAGCGGGTAGCCGATGACCGTTCCCAGCACGAGCGCCAGGGCGATGAAGTCGAAGCGGACGATCTCGTGGTGGAACAGCGTGCCGATGATCGCCAGGGCCATCCCCATCGCCGCCTGCTGCATGCCCAGCCGGGCGCGGTCCGGGTTGGAGAGGCTCTTGAGGCCGAGGATGAACAGGACGGACGAGGCCAGGTAGATGGCCTGGATGACCAGCTCCCTGGCGTCCATCACCCCGCCCCCCCGGTCTTCTTCTCCAGGGCCTTGCCCGGCACGGGCTTCGGCTCCCGGCGGAACATCTTGAGCATGCGGTCGGTGATGAGGAAGCCGCCGACCACGTTGATGGTCGCCGAGACCACCGCGATGAACCCGAGCCAGTTGGAGATCGTGTCGCGGTTCGCGCCCGCCAGGACGAGCGAGCCGACGAGGCTGATGGCGGAGATCGCGTTGGTCGCAGACATCAGCGGCGTGTGGAGCAGCGGCGGGACCCGGGTGATGACCTGGTAGCCCACGAACGCGGCGAGCACGAAGACGTACAGCTCGATGATGCTGGTCACCGTCCCGTCCCTCCCGGCACCTGCCCGTTCAGCGTGACGAGCATCGCCTTGGTGATCTCGTCCTCGGGGTCGATCTTCAGCGCCCCCTCCTTGGTGGAGAGGTGCTGCACCAGGGTGAGCACGTTGCGGGCGAACATCTGGCTCGCGTGCAGGGGCACCGAGGCGGCGAGCTGCACCGGTCCGAGCACGACCACCCCGCCGATGACCACGCGCTCCCCCGCCTTGCTTCCCTCGATGTTGCCGCCCGTCTCGGCCGCCAGATCCACCACCACCGAGCCGGGGCGCAGGCTGGCCACGCCCTTCGCGTCGATGAGGATCGGCGCCTTGCGGCCCGGCACCTGGGCGGTGGAGATGACCAGGTCGTGCTGGGGGACGGCCGCCCCCAGCGCATCTCGCGTCTTCGCCTGCTCCTCGGCGGTCAGGGGCCGGGCGTAGCCGCCCTCGCCCTCGTAGTCGGCGGTGACCTCGGGACCGACGAAGCTGGCCCCGAGGCTGAGGACCTGCTCGCGCGCCGCGGGCCGGACGTCGAAGCCGGACACCACCGCCCCGAGCCGCCGGGCGGTGGCGATGGCCTGCAGCCCTGCGACTCCGGCACCGAGGACCAGGACCTTCGCCGGGGCCAGGGTGCCGGCGGCGGTGGTGAGCATCGGGAGCAGCTTCCCCAGCTCCGCCGCCCCGAGGAGCACCGCCTTGTAGCCGGCCACCGTGGCCTGCGAGCTGAGCACGTCCATCGACTGGGCACGGGTGATGCGGGGCACGCGTTCCAGGCCGAGGAGGGTGAGCTTTCGTGCCGCGAGCGCCGGCACGAGCGCGTCCACCGGCTCCACCCCGAGCATCGAGACCAGCGTGGAGCCTTCGGGGGCCTCGCCGATCTCCGCCGGGGTGGGCCTTCGGACCCGCGCGACGAGCTCGGCGCCGGTGAGCGCCTCGGCCCGGGAGGCGTGGACCCGGGCTCCGGCCTTCTCGTAGTCGGCATCGGTGAAGCCGGCCGCGAGCCCTGCTCCGCGCTCGAGGGAGACCAGGTGGGCGGCCTTCGCGAGCCGCTGCACGACGTCGGGGACCAGCGCCACCCTCGCCTCGCCCGGCGCGGTCTCCCGTAGCACCGCGATCCGCATTCGCTACCCCCGCCTAGAAGGAGTTGCCGATCGTGAACTCGAAGAGGATGGGATCGTCGATCGGACGCCTGGTGAGAGGAATGCCCCACTCGAATCGTAGCGGACCAACTGGCGAGAACCAGCGAATCCCGAAGCCGGTCGACCAGAACAGCCCCAGCGGAAGCGAGTGCTGCTTGTCCTCGAAGAAGCTCGCATCGACGGCGAACGAGTTTCCCGCGTCCACGAAGACCACTCCCTTCACCCCCACCTTGGGCACGATCGGGAACTCGAGCTCCAGGTTGAGCACGAACTGCTTGTTCCCACCGACCACGAAGGCGGTCACCGGACAGTCGGGACGGTTGCAGGTGGGGACCAGGATGGTGGGCGAGATCGAGCTCAGCGAGTAGCCCCGGATGGTGTTGATGCCGCCCAGGTAATAGAGCTCGGACACCGGCAGCCGGCGGTTGGGGTCGAGGTTGGCGATGTAGCCGAGGGTGAGGTTGGTCTTGAACACCGCCCCCAGCGGCAGCGGGAAGTAGAAGCGCGAGAAGAGGGTGTAGCGCGCGTAGTTCAGGCTGCCGCCCAGCCAGTCAGGCGCGAACTCGGTGGAGGCGAACTGGTAGAACCCCTTGGTCGGGAAGAGCCGGTTGTCACGCCGGTCCCAGGCCAGGGTGAAGCGCACCGCCGAGGTGATCTGCGTGCCGGTCCGGAAGCGGCCGAAGAGCGGCGTGGTGTTGGTGTTGATGACCCCGGCGTTCGGCCCGGTGCCGGTGCCGCCCGGCGAGGCCTCCACCCACTCCCGCGTGTAGCCGACGCTGGCGATGAGGTCGTCCCAGATGTGATAGCCGAGCCCGACCGAGCCGCCGAGCGCCTGGCGGGTGAAGTCGAACTGGTCGATCTGGGTCCGGTAGAGGTCGAGGGAGAAGATCCAGTCGGTGTCGAAGAAGTACGGGTCGTAGAACGACAGCTGGATCAGCTGCCGCAAGCTCGAGAGCTGGGCCGCGAGCGAGACCGTCTGGCCCCACCCGAGGAAGTTGTTCTGGGTCACCTGCGCGGTGAAGATGAAGTTCTCGACCGAGCTGAAGCCGAAGCCCACCTGGAAGCTGCCGGTACTCTTCTCCTTCACCTCGACGGTGACCACCACGTGGGTGTCGTCGCGCCCCGGCTTGTAGGTGATCTCCACCGTCTCGAAGAAGCCGAGCGCGGTGACTCGCTCCTTGCTGCGCCGGAGCCCGCTGCCGGAGAAGAGATCGCCCTCGTAGATCCGCAGCTCGCGCCGGATCACCTTGTCCCGGGTCTTGGTGTTCCCGGTGATCTCGATGCGGTCGATGGTCTGGAGCTTCCCCTTCTCCACCCGGAAATCGAGCGAGACCGTGCGCTCCTGGGCGTTGACCGTCGTCTCGGGGTTGAAGTTGGCGTAGGCGTAGCCCTGGTCCTGGTAGATGTCGGCGAGCGACTGATCGTCCTTCAGGACCTTCGCCCGGCTGAAGTAGTCGCCCCGGCGGGACTCCAGCACCGCGAAAAGCCGCTCCTTGGGGACGATCAGGTCTCCGGAGAAGTCGATGCTGGTGATCCGGTACTGCTCACCCTCGGTGATCTTCACCGTGATGTAGATGAGCCGCTTGTCGGGCGAGAGCGCGACGGTGGGCTTCTCCACCTTCACGTTGAGGAAGCCGCGGTCGTAGTAGGCCGCCTCGATGATCGCCAGGTCGCGCTGGAAGGCCTCCTCGCGGAACGTGCCCTCGCCGGTGAGGAACCCGAAGAAGTTCCCCTCGCGGGTGATCATCAGCGCCTTCAGCTCGTCGGCGGACACCTTCTCGGCGCCGATCAGGTTGACCTGCTTCACCATGACCTTCGCGTGCTCGTTGATGACGAACACGACGTCGGCCTGGTTCGTCCCCTGGACGGGCACGATCCGGTAGGTGACCTCGGCGAGGAAGAAGCCCTTCTCGACGTACTTCTCCTGGATCTTCTTGACGTTCCGCCTCACCGCGTCCAGGTCGAGGATCTGGTACGCCTTGAGGTCGATGGTCTCCTTGAAGTCGTCCTTGTTCAGCTCCTCGTTGCCTTGGAGCCGCCACTCACGGATCGACGGGCGCTCGGCGACGCGCACCACGTAGGCGATGCCGCCGGTCGGGAGGCGCTGGGTGAGTAGCTGGACGTCCTGGAAGTAGCCCAGGCTCCAGAGCGATTGGATGTCGGCGCTGGTCAGCGCCGGGTCGAAGGGGCGGCCGACCTTGTTCTTCAGCGCCCGCTTGACGACCTCCGGCTCGACCCGCCGGTTCCCCTCGATGCGGATCTCGGTGATGACGTCCGACCCGCTCGCGGCCGGGACGTCGGCCTGGGTCGTCGCCGGAGCCGTGGACGCCCCGGCAGCCTCGGCCGGGGGCGGGGTTCCCGCATCCGGCGCACCCGTGGCCTCGACAGCGGGAGCGGCGGGCGCAGCCGTGCTCGTGCCGCCGGCAGCCTCGGGCGTGCCCCCGTCCACCCCCTGTCCACGCGAGGCGGCGGGAAGCACGAGCACGAGCAGGGCGGCGGCCAGGAGCCAGGTGGCGGTCGTCTTGCGTGCGGAAACGTTCAACCTCGTCGGGG
>CAZDSB010000036.1:0-2503 GCA_964507515.1 uncultured Myxococcaceae bacterium | reverse complement strand
GGTGCTCGACCTGGATCCGCTGGAGGTCGAGGCCGCCGAGGCCGTGGAGTCGCTCCTGGCCCGGAAGGGAGGCGCGGCCGAGCTCGCCTCGCTCAACGAGCGGCGGGGACAGACGCGGCTCGCCTCCGGCGACCGTCCGGGCGCCGCGGACGAGTTCTTCAAGGCGGCGCAGGGGTGGCTGGACGGCGTCGGGGATCGGGGGCGGGCGCTGACCGCGCTCGGCAAGGCGCTGGAGGCCGAGCCGGAGCACGCCCAAGCCCTCGAGCTGCGCGCCGTGCTCGCCGGGGAGCAGGGGCGCTGGTCGGACGCGGCCGAGGCCCTGGAGTCACGGCTGCGCATCGGAGGTGACGCCGAGACCCTCGCGGCGCTCCAGCTCCGACTCGGCATCATCTACCAGGAGCACCTGGACCAGTCCGCCCGGGCCGTCGCCGCCTTCAACGCGGCGCTCGCCTCCGTCCGCTCCGCCGAGCCGCTGGACAGGCTCGCGACGCTGCACCGCGCCTCGCGGAACTGGACCGGCGTGGTGGACTGCCTCCAGCAGCTCCGGTCGATGGAGACACGACCCGTGGATCGAGCCCGCACCTCGCTCCGTCTCGCGGAGGCGCTGAACGAGGGGTTCGACGACGGCGAGCGATCGGTGAACGAGGCCAGGGAGGCGGTTCCCCTGCTGCTCGAGGAGCCCGAGGCGCTCGACCGGATCGTGCCCCTGTTCGAGCGGCGGGGGCGCATCCCGATGCTGCTCCAGCTCCTCGACGAGCGCGCCGCGCCGCCCTGCCCTCCCAGGCCCGCGGCCCGCATCCGGGTCCGGCTCGCCGATCTGTACCTCCGGCACCTGGGAGACCTCTCCCGGGCGGTGGCCGCGTGCCGCACCGCCGTCGAGCTGGACCCCACCAGCGTCGAGGCCCACGCCGCGCTGGCGGACATGCTGAGCAAGGACCCGGGCTCGGCCGATCTCGCCGTGGACGCCCACCGCGAGGTCCTCGCGCTCGATCCCATGCGCACGCTCAGCCTCGAGACGCTCTACGAGATCTGGGATTCGCAGCGCATGCTCGACCGCACCTTCTGCGCCGCCGCGACGAGCGCGTTCCTGAACGCCGGGCCACCCCGGGCCATCCACCTCCACATGGACTGGAGGGGCCGCCTCCCCACCGAGTCGCACGCCCGCGTGGATGCCGGCTCGCTCGGGCTCCTGCTCCACCCCGACGCGCGGAACCCGCTCACCGAGGTGCTCCGCGCCGTGGGAGATCAGGTCGCGCGGCTCTACCCACCCGACTTCGACGCGCTCGGGGTCGACCCGCGCACGGACCGGCTCCGCTCCGACCATCCGGTGGTGCGGGCCATCCGGCTGGTGGCGGAGGGATTCGGCGTCGACCACTTCGACGTCTATCAGGCACGCCGCGGGCTCATGGTCGCCGAGACGAGCGAGCCGCCGAGCATCTGCGTGGGGCAGGACGTGGTCCGCCGCTTCAACTCGCGGGAGCAGAAGTTCCTCATCGGACGGGCTGTGGCCGCCATCCTCCAGCGGTCCGCGCTTCCCGGAAAGCTGCCGGAGCAGGAGCTGGCGGCCCTGCTCGGAGACTGCATCCGCCTCATCGTTCCGGACTTCGAAGGGCTGGGAAGGCGGGACGAGGAGCGGATGCGGACCCTGCGGAAGATGTTCTCGAGGAAGACGATGCGGGCCCTGGAGAATCCGGCGTGGGAGGTGGCGCACGGGCGCGTCCCGGACCTGGGGAAGACGCTGCAGGGACTTTTCGCGTCGGGGAACCGGGCGGGGTTGCTGGTGTGCGGGGATGCTGCGGTGGCGTTGACCATGGTCCTGCGGGAGGACCCGGCGTTCGCTTCGAAGACCCCGGAGGATCCGGAGAGCGTGATCCGCGCGGTGCGCGAGAGGGCGGATCTGCGGGCGCTCTTGACCTTCTCGGTGTCGGAGGAGTTCTTCACCCTGCGAGAGCGCGTCGGGCCGACGTTGCCGGAGCGGGCGATCTAGGGGGTCTGGCAAGAAGCTGGCTCCGGGGCTGCCGCGTCCACCAGGTGCCAAGCGTCGCGAACGCCTCGATCTCCGAGGCCCGAGCGCCGGGAGACTTCCGCAGAGAGGGAAGCCCACCACGAGGTCATCGGGCTACTCCACGCGAAGCACCGCGCCCTCGGGCAGCTCGCTCCGCAGGCGGGCCACCACCAGCTCCACCCGCTCCGCCTCGGCCGCCTCCACCGTCACGCGCACGCGGTGGTCCGCCCCCGACGTCACCGCCGGGTAGCTGCCGATCCCGACGTCGGGCATCCCGAGGGCCACCCGGTCCAGCGCTGCCGCGATCTCGGACTCTCCCTGCGACAGGTAGAGCGACCGCACGTGCACCGCCGCCCTCGGCAGCGACGACAGCACCGTCTCCAGCTGGAGCTTGAACAGCGACGGCACCCCGGGCAGCAGGAACATCCCCTCCACCGCCAGCACCGGATACACCGTTCCCTCCGGGGCGAGCAGCTCGGTGCCCTCGGGCGCCTCCGC
>CAZDSB010000035.1:0-2603 GCA_964507515.1 uncultured Myxococcaceae bacterium | reverse complement strand
GCTCGAGTCGCAGCTCGGCCTCGCGCTCGATGGCCGGGGCAACGTCCGGGTCGATCCGCGCTTCCGGACCTCGCGGCCCGGGGTCTGGGCCGTGGGAGACGCGCGGCGTGGGGCGAGCCTCATCGTCTGGGCCATTTCCGACGGGCGCGAGGCGGCGCGGGACATCGACGGCGCGCTCGGCGCATCGATCTCTCGACTTCCGACCCGCGGCGCGGACCTGCCCTTCACCGTCGCGGGCTGAGTCGACCCGCGCCTCCGGGCGCGGTCGCAATCCCGTGGCACCACGACTCGGCGCGGACACCGCGCGCACGCGTCGTTGCGGGCGTGATGCACCGTCAACACTGCCGGTCCCGTTCAGCGAGCGGTGCTGGCGACTCGCGATCTTTCGGCGCGTACCTCCGCGCCTCTCTTGCAGGAGCGAGTGAGCCGATGAATCGAAGGGGGAGTACTGGACTGAGAGGGGTGCTGTTCGGGGCCGCGCTGTTCGTGTTGTTCCCGGCGACGTCGTGGGCGGACGGCAACAAGGACGACGATCCGCCGCCGCCGGTGAGACCACCGGACGGAGTCAAGATCCGGCCGGTGAAACCGGAACGGGAGCTACGTCAGATTCTCCGAGACATCGATCACAGGAACATCGAGAAGACCATCAAGACGCTCGCCGGTTTCGGGACGCGCCACCTCGAGTCGAGCCAGACCGACCCGAACCAGGGCATCGGCGCAGCCACCAACTTCGTCTTCACGACGCTCCAGGGATACGCGGCGGTCTCGGGCGGGCGGATGACGGTGGAGAAGCAGACCTTCCATCTGCCTCAGACGCCCGGTGCGATCCTGAACCCCGCCGGAGTGGACCTCACGAACGTGGTGGCGACCATCCACGGGAGCCTCACGCCCGACCGCATCTACGTGATCTCGGGGCACATCGATTCGCGGCGCACCGTGCTCACCAACCCCGACGCGCTCCAGCCCGGCGCGGACGACGATGCCTCCGGGGTGGCGGTGATCATGGAGGTGGCCCGTGTCCTGGCGAGCCACAGCCCCGAATCGACGATCGTCCTCACGGCAGTGGATGGCGAGGAGGAGGGACTGTTCGGGTCCGACTTCCAGGCGAAGGCGTACAAGGCCGCCGGTGCCAACATCGAGGGTATGTTCTCGAACGACATCGTCGGCGCGAGCCGGTCCGAGAACGGCGTGAGCGATGCGCACCGGGTGCGCCTCTTCAGCGAGGGCGTTCCGACCACGCTCCGTCCATCGGCGATCCCTCCGACGACACCGCCCCTGAGCGGCGCCCTGCTCACCTCGGCCCAGTCGCTGGCCCTCCAGCTGCTGCAGCTCACCGGTGGAGAGAACGACAGCCAGTCGCGGCAGCTGGCCAGGTTCGTGAAGAGCGTGGCCGAGAACGAGGAGACCGACATGCGCGTCTGGCACATCTACCGCCGTGACCGGTATCTCCGCGCCAGCGACCACGTCTCGTACCAGACCCAGGGATACCCCGCGGCTCGCCTCACCGAGCCGAACGAGACTTTCGCGCACGAGCATCAAGACGTCCGGGTCGAGAACGGAGTCCAGTTCGGCGACCTGGTCGAGTTCGTCGACTTCCAGTACGCGGCGCGGGTTGCGAAGGTGAACGCCGCCACGCTCTGGTCGCTTTCCCAGGCGCCGGGCACTCCGAAGAACGTCCAGATTCACGCCCCGGTGCTCACCAACGACACACTCCTCACCTGGGACGCCAACACCGACCCGGATCTCGACGGGTACGAGGTCGTCTGGCGGCAGACCAGCGAGGAGGAATGGACCAATGCCATCTCGGTGGGGAACGTGACCAGCGTCACCCTCCCGGCCGCGCCGAAGGACAACTTCCAGTTCGGCGTCCGTGCGGTCGACCGCGATGGGCATCAAAGCCCCGTCGCGTTCCCGGTGACCAACTTCACCAACTGACTTCCGCGGCGGCGGTGCGCCGGCGACGGGCGGAGTATTCCGCTCCACGCGTTGCCGGTGCGCCGGGGGGAAGACTCCGCGCGGTCCTGCTCGTCCCTGGCGCGAGGACGCGGAGGAGCGCACCCCATCTCAGCGCGGCGCGGCGCCGCTCGACACCTCGGGGGCGATCTCCCGCGACAGCTTCTCCACCGCCCGGCCGAGCGCCTGCGCCACGTCGGCCGGAGCGCCCGTGCCGGCGGCCTCGGTGATGCGGGTGCGGTGCGTTCGCTGGGGCTGATCCGCCCCCGCGGGAAGCACGAACCACACCGCGTCCATCACCAGCTGGCTGGACATGTCCAGGCGGTTCATCGCCACGACGACCGTCCGGTCCGTCGAGAGGCCCGGCACCGCGTCACCCAGCACCTGCGCCTCCGGCACCAGCGCGCCCAGGTCCTGGACGAGCGTGTTCCGCAGCAGCGCATCGAGCGGCTCGACCCACCGGTCGTACTCGTCGACCACCACCGAGTTCTCGCCAGTCCGCCGGACGATCTGCGGCCGGTCCACGCCCTCCGGCAGCGTCACCGGCGCGACACGGATCCGCAGCGGCGCCCCTCCTCCGCCGCCACCCTGCCCCTCGTGAGGGTTGAGCGTGGAGAGCGTGTAGAAGCGGGCCGCCGGCGAGCTTCCCA
>CAZDSB010000034.1:0-2549 GCA_964507515.1 uncultured Myxococcaceae bacterium | reverse complement strand
CCCACCTCGTGCTCGCTCGGACCGGTCCCACCGAACCGGTGCACCTGCCGCTGGATCTTCTCCTGGAGGAGGATGAGCCCGTCCAGGACCTGCTCCGGCCGCGGCGGGCAACCGGGGATGTACACGTCCACCGGGAGGATGCGGTCGATGCCCTGGAGCACCGCGTAGTTGTCGTAGAAGCCGCCCGACGACGCGCAGACCCCGAAGCTGACCACCCACTTGGGCTCGGCCATCTGCTCGTAGACGCGCTTCAGGATGGGCGCCTGCTTGAGATTGATGGTGCCGACCACCATCAGCATGTCCGCCTGGCGCGGCGAGAAGCGCGGGAACTCGGCGCCGAACCGCGCGATGTCGTAGCGGCTCGCGGCGACGGACATGTACTCCATCCCGCAGCACGCGGTCGCGAACGGGTAGGTGAACAGCGAGTACTTGCGCGCCCAGCCCAGCCCCTTGCTCACCATCCGCTCGAGGAAGCCCATCGCGTCGTCGCGACGGGTGGTGATGACGGGAGCGATGTCAGCGTCGGCCATGGTCCTCTCTTAACTCTCCCAGTCCAGCGCGCCCTTCTTCCACACGTACGCGAGCCCGATGACCAGGGTGATGGCGAAGACCAGCATCTCCACGTAGCCGAACCACCCCAGCGCCTTGAAGTTCACCGCCCACGGGTAGAGGAACACCGTCTCCACGTCGAAGACGATGAAGAGCAGGGCAACGACGTAGAACTTCACCGCGAAGCGCTGGCGGGCGCTGCCGGGCGAGGGCTCGCTCCCCGCCTCGAAGATGGTCGACTTGATGGCCGACGGCCGCTTCGGGCCGAGGAGGGCCGACATCACGCTGACCAGCGCTCCCAGGCCACCGGCGACGAGGAGCACGACCAGCAGTGGTCCGTAGGGGGCGAGTGCGTCGGGGCTCATCGGGGCGGGCGCATACAACGACGGGGCATGGAACGGTGTCAACGACGGGAAGCGGCCCGGGCCTCCAGGCGCGAGAAGTGTGCGGGGTCGAGCGACACCATGCCCAGCCTCCGGTCCGGCGTCACCCGGGGGCCGTGGAAGTCGCTGCCCGCCGTGGGCACGAGGCCGAGCACGTCCGCCTGGCGCAGGAATGCCTCGCGCTGGCTGGGCACGTGGTCGGGATGGAAGATCTCGAGGCCGTCCAGGCCGATCTTCGCGAGCCGCTCGAGGGTGAAGGCGGAGACCTTGCTCGAGCCCGGGTGGGCGAGGGTGGCCGTGCCGCCGGCGCGGTGGAGCATGGCGATCGCGTCCTCCGCGCTCACCCGGAACCGGTCGACGTAGCCGGGCTTGCCGTCGCCGAGGAAGCGGTCGAAGGCCTCGCGGGTGGAGGTCACGTAGCCGCGCTCGAGCAGGGCGAGGGCGAGGTGCGGCCGCCCGAGGTGCGCGCCCGCGGCGACGCGACGGACCTCGTCGAGCGTGACCGGGAAGCCGAGCTGGTTCATTCGCTCGACCATGCGGCCCATGCGCTCGGCGCGCTCGTCCCCGAGCCGGTCGGAGAAGCCTGCCAGCCCAGGCTCGGTCGGGTCGACGAAGTGGCCGAGGACGTGAATCTCCCGGCCCTCCGCCTCGGTGGAGACCTCGATGCCGGGCACGAGCCGGATGCCTTGAGCGTCAGCGGCCGCGCGCGCCCGGGCGAGCCCCTTCACCGTGTCGTGATCGGTCACCGCCAGGGTCGTCACCCCGGCCGTCCGGGCCCGGGCGAGCAGGTCCTCCGGCGACAGCTCCCCGTCGCTGGCGGTGGTGTGAGAATGGAGGTCGATCATCGCGGGTGAGGCAGGTCGCGTTGAAATGTGGACCGGCGGGCCCTATAATGACTCAACCGCCCGAATTCTCAAGCGGATTCGCCCCATGCAGCACCCCCTCCAGATCTCACGCCGCATCGAGTACGGCCTGCGGGCCATGGTGTGCCTGGCCGCTCAGACGGACGGCCGGGTGATGCCCTTCCGGGAGATCGCCCGCCGGATGAACGTGCCCCAGGACTTCCTCGCGAAGATCCTGAAGCAGCTCGTCACCCGGCAGCTCGCGGTGAGCACACGGGGCGCCAGGGGCGGGTACCGGCTCGCCCGCGCGGCCAAGGACATCACGTTCCTCGAGGTCATCGAGGCGGTCGAGGGGCCGGTCGTCGTGAACCTCTGCCAGGACGGCCACGATGCCTGCAGACTGTCGCGCGGCTGCACGCTCTACGGTGTCTGGAAGCGCGGGCAGGAGCGGATGCTGGACGTCTACCGGACGGCGACGCTGGACCAGCTGGCGATGGCCGAGCTGAAACCGGAGCAGCCGCTTCCGGCCGCTGCGGCAGGGGCCTGAGAGCGACACATGCTCCTGAACCCGATGCAGGCGCTGGAGCGTGACCTCCAGGCCGAGCGCGCGTCCGCCCTGGCCCGGATCCAGGACCTCTTCCTGAAAGCGCTGGAAGCGTGGGAGGCGGTCGAGTCCGGGCAGGTGGAGCCACTGGCGAGCGCCGAGGCGGAACTGGAGCGGCGACTCGAGGTGCGCGACCTGACGGCAGAGCGGCTGTGGATGCTGCTGGTGCAG
>CAZDSB010000033.1:0-5601 GCA_964507515.1 uncultured Myxococcaceae bacterium | reverse complement strand
CGCTGGTCTGGGTTGGCGATGGAGGGGCAGTTGTCGCAGGCATCGCCCACGCCGTCACCGTCGGTGTCGTCCTGGTCGCGGTTGTCGACGAAGGGGCAGTTGTCGAAGCCGTAGGACTTGCCGTCACCGTCGGCTTCGTCGGTGTACGACAGCGTCTTGCCGTCGTCGGTGTAGCTCACCCACACCGAACAGCCGCAGCCACAGCTGCAGCCGCCGCCGCCCTGTTCCTGGGGCGTGCCGCACTCCGTGCCAAGACATTCGGGGTTGTCACTGTTCTGTGCGAGTGACGGCGCGGCCCAGAGCAGGGCCAGTGCGATCACCGCGCTTGCGAGAGCTCGGGTCATTGTGAAATCTCCTGTGTTGGCCCTGGCTCTAGCAACCGCCGATCCAACCCCTCGCGGAGGATGAAAACGCCCGCCGTGCGCGGAGTTGGAGAGAAGGCCCGCGGTGCGACGGCGTGGGCTGTGGCGCCCACCCCCCGGTCTGCGCTCCACACTTCGGAGCGGTCGGCCGGGCTCAGAGGGTCAGGAGATACGCCAGGAGATCCGCTCTCTCCCGTGCATCGAGCGAGACCGCGTTCCCGTGTGGCGGTGCGCAGAAGCGTTCGATCATCGCCCGGAGCGGCACCCGGTCCGACGGCACCGCCCGCCCGTTTTCCTCGTGGAACCCGGCGAGCCCGGTGGTGAGCATGGGGAACACATCCCAGGCTCCCAGCAGCGAGGGCACGCCGACCCCCCGGAAGAAGTTTTCCTGATCTCCAGGTCGCAGTGGAAAGAGCCTCGGGGTGCCCATGTCGGCGAAGTGACCCCGGGTGGAGAGGTCCTGGTCGGTGGTGAAGAGCGGCGGCGGATGGCACCGGACGCAGTCGGCCTTGCCCTCGAAGAGCTTCCGTCCTTCCAGCGGCCGGCCGGTCCCTCCTCCGGGGAGGTCCACGGTCGATGGTGGCGCGCCGTCGGGTCCGAGGTACGGGTTGGGCAGGTTGGTGACCGTGGCGCTGAAGAGGGCCAGCTGGCGCACCTCGGACTCGGTGAGCGTCGGGTTCATGTACCGGTTGCGGTCGCCGACGAAGCGCGCGGTCTCCGGCAGGCTCGACGTGCTCGCCGGGGTGAAGTACGGCGGCGTCTCGCGGGTGCCGCGCACCGTGGGGCTCCGGTAGATCCGCAGGGGGTGCGTCTTCTCGAAGAGGATGCCCTCGTCGTGGCCTTCGGGATGGCAGGTGTCGCAGCTCATCCCGCTCCGGCCCATGTCCGCGAAGTAGAGCACCTGCCCGAGGCGCCGCTCCCGGGGGCCAGGGCCGGGCTCGAGCGCGATCTGCCGGGTGAGCCGTGGCCGATCGGTGCGCACGTCCTCAAGCACCGCCACCGTCGCGGTGAAGCGGTCGAGCACGAAGAGCTGGGCGGCCGAGGCGGACAGCGCGAGCGCGCGCGGGCCTGAGTGCAGCTCGACGCCCGCCCGCCCGTTCACGCCGTAGTCCGCGGCGTCGCGGGCCAGGGGGAAGCCGGGAGGAGGCGGGATGGCCAGCCGCCACAGCTCGGACTTCCGGGCCGGCCCGTCCCCCGCGGCCAGCGCCGAGGCGTCCACCGCGCGTACCATCCCGACGCCGATGTCCGCCACGTAGAGGCGCCCGGTCTCCTCGTCGAGCGCCATGCCCTCGCTGACACCCGCGCCGAAGCCGAGGTGCCGCTCGAACCGGCGAGCGCCGAGGTCCACGACCCCGACGCCGCCGTTCATCGACACCTCCATCCGCTGCGGATTGGGGCCGATGTTGGGACCGATGCTGGTGACGAACAGCTTCGCCAGCCGGGGCGACCAGAGCAGAGCGCGCGGCGCCTTGCCGCCCATGACGTCGCGCGCGTGAGACTCGGTGTGTCCACCGATGATGGGTGTCCCTGGCCGCGGTCCGATGGACTCGCCGGACCGGCCGTCGTCCAGGCCGAGCGACTCGAGCTCGCCGGTGCCCTGGCTCCCGACGACCAGCGACGTTCCGGCGATCGCGAGTGGCCTCGGATCCGGCAGGACGTCGCGGCGCCAGACCTCCCGCCCGTCGTCCAGCGAGAGCGCCCGAACGGTGTTCTCCGCCGTCTCCGCGATCAGGAGCAGACGTCGCCCGGGGTCGACCGCGAGCCCGGTCGCGTACGCCGGCGCGGCGAGGGTCCGGACCAGGGCCCCCGAGCGGCCGTCGAGGATCCACACCTCCTTCGTCCAGGCATGCGCCACCGCCAGCCGTGGTGCGCCGTCGGGCCCGGTCCACACGGCGAGCGCCGAGGGTCCGTCCCCTCCGGGGAAGCGGGTGACCTCACCCGTCGCAGGATCGACGCGGGCCAGCGTGTCGGTGGTGGTGGACGCGGCCCAGAGCACGTCCCCGGCGCGGACGAGCAGTGTCCAGTCGGCGAACGCAGCATCGTTCACGACGGTCAGCCCCACCTCGGAGCGCGCGCTCTGCCCCTCCACCGAGAGCGAGACGGTCACCTGCACCGTCTCCGCGGGCAACGTCAGGTCCCCGGGGAGCCGGGCGTAGGCGTGCGTCGCATCGACGACGGTCAGCGGCACCGTGCGGTCGAACGGGGCGCCCACCCGGAGCTTCATTCCCCGGCGGAGGTTCGTTCCCAGCACCGAGAGCGGCTGCGCGGTCTGGTTGCTCACCAGCCGCGGCCCCACGTCGACCAGCCGGGGTTCGGGACGCCGGAGACCCGTCTGCCACGCGACCCCGGCGACGAGCGCGAGGAGGCCGAAGCTCCCCGCCAGCAGCGCTGAGCCAAGCCGCGCCGCGCCCCTGCGCGGCTCGACGGGCGTCCCCCTGGTGCGGGGGGCTGAGCCAAGCCGGGCCGCGCCCCTGCGCGGCTCCACAGGCGTCCCCCTGGTGCGGGGGGCTGGGCGGCGGCGGCTCACTCCGAGTCGGACTGGACGAGGCCGTACTTGTGCAGGAGCGAGTAGAGGTGCTTCCGGTCCAGCTCCGCCTCGCGGGCCGCCTTGGCGACGTTGCCCTTGGAGCGGGCCAGGAGCCGGGTCAGGTACTCGCGCTCGAACTTGCGGACCAGGTCCTCCTTGCACTCCTTGAACGGCCCCCCGTAGCTGGCGGGGAGGAAGTCACCCCCGGCCGGCGCGTCCTTGGCGAACTCGCGGAGCAGCGAGCCGCTGGACAGCTCGGGGATGTCCACCATGTGCCGCGCGCGCTCGAGCGCATTGCGGAGCTCGCGCACGTTGCCCGGCCAGGCGTGGGCCAGGAACTGGTCGCGCACCGCCGCCGGCAGCCGGTCCCACAGCGGCTCGACGGCGAAGGCGTCCACCAGCAGCGCGATGTCCTCCTTCCGGTCGCGGAGCGGCGGCAGGCTGACGGTGAACACCGAGAGACGGAAGTAGAGGTCCTCGCGGAAGCGGCCTGCCTGGGTCTCGGCCCAGAGGTCCTTCTTGCTCGCGGCGACGATGCGCGCGTCGAACGCCACTGGTGAGCTGCTCGCGCCCAGCCGGCGGAACTCGCGGTCCTCGATGGCCCGGAGCAGCTTGGGCTGCAGGTCCAGGGCGAGATCGTCGATCTCGTCGATGAACAGCGTGCCGCCGTGGGCACGCTCGAGGCACCCGATCCGCTGGTTGACCGCGCCCGTGAACGCCCCCTTCTCGTGGCCGAAGAGCTCGCTCTCGATCAGGCTGTCGCTCACCGCCGCGCAGTCGAAGACGACCAGGGGGCCCTCGTGCCGGGGCGACAGCTGGTGGATCGCCTTGGCCGCGGCGCCCTTGCCGCTCCCGGTCTCGCCGACGAGGAGGAGGGTGGAATCGGTGGAGCTGATCCGCTTGAGCAGGGCGAAGATCTGCCGCATCGGCACGCTCTTGCCGACCAGCTCGCCCAGGCGGTCCTCGACCGAGGGCGCGATGCGCACCGGGGTGAGGGTGGACTGGAAACGGAGCTGGACGTCGCCCAGCTCGAGCAGCTGGCCCGGCTTGAGGTACGCCTCGCGGATCTGCGCGCCGTCGATGAACGTGCCGTTGGTGGACTGGAGGTCCTGCACCAGGAAGCGGTCACCCTGACGCTGGATCACCAGGTGGTTCCGGCTCACCGTGGGCGAGTCGATGACCACGTCGTTGTCCGGGGACTTCCCGATCTTCAACGAGCTGTCGGTGATGGGAAACGACTTCCCGGCCCCGTCGGTGTTGACCAGGACGAGGTGGAACTCCTGGAACCCTAGGCGCTCGGTCTGGGCACGCAGGCCGAGGACGGTGTGTGCGGGAATGGTCGCGGAGGAACCGGTGGTCATCGCGGGAAGAGCACCATTGTACGGAGTTCGGCACGCAACGAAAGGTCCGGTCGTCCGAGCGGAGCTCGTCACACACACCCTCTCGCACAACGGCCGGGGCGCCGGTGTGGTACTCGGGTGTCAGCAGCTTGGTCGCACACATGGCGCGCGGAGAACGTCGGAGATCGCTCACCGTGGTGGGCGGAGCACGGGGCGAGGTCGCGCGCTACGCGTCGCTCGTGCCCGAGCCCGGCGGACCGGTGCTCCTCCTCGGGGTCGCCGAGGGGCTCCTGGCCGAGGCGCTCGTTCGCCGCGGGATCTCCATCACCGGCGTCGATCCGAGCCAGCGCATGCTCGCTCGGGCCGAGGAGACCAGGGCGGGGCTTCCTCCCGAGGCGCAGGGGCGCCTGCAGCTGCTCCGTGCGGATCTGAGATCGCTGCGGCTCGCCGAGCGGTTCGTCGGCGTGTTCGCGCCGCGCGACGCGGTCGCGCTCGTCGCCACTCACGGAGATCTGGAGGCCCTCTTCGTGACCGCGCGCGAGCACCTGGCACCGGGGGCGAGCTTCGCCTTCGATCTGTCGCTCCCGCCGCCGCGCTGGCTCTTCCCCGAGGATCTCGATCCGCACGAGGGGGTGCAGCCCGAGCGGGCCGTGTTCACGCCTCATCTGGAATCGAGGCGCACGCGACAAGGTCACCGCGACATCCACCGGCTCCTGCTCCGTCACTTCACCGCCGGCGAGGTGGATCACGCCCTGGCGGCGGCGGGGCTCGAGGCGCTCAGCCGCGATCGCGACTTCGAGGGCCGACCGTGGGAGCCCGGATCGGACCGGATGGTCGTGGTGGCGCAGGCGCGCCGCCCCTGAGTCCGCTCAGCCGCCACGGGGTCTGGGGGCGGGGCGCTCCCCCTCGGGCGTGGACTCCATCTCGAAGGCCATCTCGAGCAGATCGAGCAGCTGCGCACGGGCGTCCACGGTGTCCGGTGCGAGCAGCACGAGCTCCACCGGGAGCCGGTCCTCGGGGGTGATGGGCTCGGGGTCGAGAGGCTTCCCGTCGGGGCCGAGGTCCTCGACCAGGAGGTCCCCATCGCGGTGAACGGTGTATCGCCGGTACATGTGCGCCCACATAGCTCCACCGGATGGAAACTTGAACCTACACCGTGGGCTGCGGAATCCTTCCTGAACTCCACGTCATGGAACTCCCGACCAGCGCCCCGCTCACCGACTGGGTCCGCCGCCTGGTGGACGACGAGTCCGCTCTGCAGTCGGCGCTGGAGACGCCGGTGGTGGTCTGGGAGGGTGACCTCGCCGACGCGAGCTGGGTGGTGAAGCCGCCCGAGCACGCGCCGTCGCCGGAGAACCCGGTGGTGTTCCTG
>CAZDSB010000032.1:0-5230 GCA_964507515.1 uncultured Myxococcaceae bacterium | reverse complement strand
TTACGAGTGTCAGGCCCACTCGGCACGCGTCCAGGGGTTTCTGTGCCCCCGTCGAAACCAGGGCGCCCCCTTCAGCACCGCTCACACTAACCGCTGCCCCGCGCCGGTCAACCGGAGGTGGGAGCCCTGCCCACCCAGCCGGCGGCCGATTTCTCCGGAATTGCACCGAGTTGGGGTAACCCTTGGGCTGGATGATGAGGGGCGCCGCGCTCACGGCCGGACTCGTCGCCGCGCTCGCCGCGGCGCCGGCGGCCGCTCAGCTTCCGGACGCGAACGCCCGCGGCTTCGACGCCGTCCCGCAGAAGGCCACACCGCTGTCGTCCTCGGCCTTCGTCGTCGAGGGCGCACGCGCCGCGCCGACCGGAAGCTGGCACGCCGAGTTCCTCGTCGACTGGAACGTCCAGATCCTCGCCGCCCGCAACGGCGACCAGAAGACGGGGAACTTCATCCCCTGGCGATTGGACGGGCACCTGCTCGGCGCGTGGACCCTGCTGCCGTTCCTCGAGCTCGGCGGGGACCTCCCGGTCACCTTCGCCCAGGGCGACAACTTCGAGGCCATCGCCGGTGGCTTCCCGCCCTTCAACACCGGCGTGTCGGGAGGGCTCGGCGACCTCCGCCTCGTCCCGCGGCTCTTCACCCCGGCGAGCTGGAAGCTCCCGGTGGGAATCGCGATCGTGCCCGAGCTCCGCTTCCCCACCGGCAACGCCGAGAGCTTCCTGGGCGGAAATGGCTTCATCTTCGCGCCCCGCGCGAACCTCGAGGCTGCCTTCGGGTCGGTGCGACTGCTCTTCAACTTCGGCCTCCGCTACCGGAGCACCGGCCGGTTCATCAACCTGATCGTGGAGAACGAATTCACCGGCGGCGGTGCCGTCGTGTGGTCGCTCCCGTCGGGCAGCGTCTTCCGCCGTCCCGAGCTCATCGCCGAGACGACCTTCTCCACTCCGCTCTCGCAGCCGTTCGCGGCCAATGTCGGGACGAACTCCGCCTCCGCCACTACCCCGTGGGAGTTCCTCGTCGGCGCGCGCACGCTGTTCGGGAAGCACTGGGGGGCGACGCTCGCCGTGGGCCGCGGAATCACGAGCGACGCGGGCTACGGCCGCGAGGCGTTCCGGATGCTCGGTGGCGTGCGCTACGAGTTCGAGCCCGAGCCGGCGCCGGCTCCGCTGAAGGACCGCGATCACGACGGCGTCCCCGACGAGCGGGACCGCTGCCCCGACGAGCCCGGTGACGGACCGGACGGCTGTCCCGATCTCGACTGGGACAAGGACGGCATCCCGAACGTCGACGATCGGTGCCCCCGCGAGCCCGGCACCCGCGACCTCGACGGCTGTCCGGACCGGGACCAGGACGGGATTCCCGATCCCGAGGACAAGTGCCCCGATCAGCCGGGGCCGGCGGAGAACGATGGCTGCCCCGTGACTGGCCCGCTGGTCACCCTCGAGTCCGACCGGGTCCGCCTCAACGGCAGCGTCCACTTCGACTACGACAAGGCGATCATCAAGCCCGAGTCGTTCCCGCTGCTCGACGAGGTGGTGGGCGTCCTCTCGAAGAATCCGCAGCTCAAGCACGTGCGCGTCGAGGGCCACACCGACAACAAAGGCACCGCGCCCTATAACCTCGACCTGTCGAGACGCCGCGCCGCATCGGTCGTCGAGTACTTGGCGCAGCACGGCATCGACCGGAAGCGACTGGTCAGCGCGGGCTACGGCTTCGAGCGGCCCATCGCGGACAATTCCACCGCGCTCGGTCGAGCCAAGAACCGACGAGTCGAGTTCAAGCTCCTCGACGAGGAAGCGAAGAAGCCCGCGAAGTAAAGGGGCGCGCGCCAGCGACCGGGCTCAGTCGTTCGCGAGCACTTCCTCGATGCGCGCACGCCAGGCGCGCTCGTTCGCCGCGCCGAGGTAGCTCGCGTGCAGCCGCCCCTTGCGATCGATGAGCGCCATGGTGGGGATGGCAGAGACGTCGTAGGCGTCCGCCGTCCCGTCGTCCGCGAACGCGGCGTAGCGCGCGAGCGCCGGGGCCCGCTGGTCGATGAACAGCCCCACCTGCACCTTGGCGATGCTGGGGTCGTCCCTGCTCGCGGCGACGAACACCACACCGCGCGACTCGTACTCGCTGGCCAGCTTCAGCAGCACGGGCATCTCCGCGATGCACGGCCCGCACCAGGTGGCCCAGAAGTCGAGCATCACCACCTTGCCCCGCAGCTCGGAGGAGCTGATCGAGCCGCCGCCGAACTTCTCGAAGTGGAACGACGGAGCGAGCCGCTGGCCCCTTTCCGTCGGCCGGGACGTGCGCGCCTCCTGGATGCCGGACCAGAGGAGCCCCGCGATGCCGAGGGCGAGCAGCGCCACCGGGAGCACCGGAAAGCGGCGCCGGGCGGGCTCCGTCGCCTCGCCTCCTGCCTCCCCGGTTCCGCCTTCGGTCGTCACGCGATTCTCCGTACCAGAACGTCCAGCGCCCGTCGCACCCCCGCCCGGATGCGTGGACGGTGCTCCAGCCAGCGCACCATCCAGGGCGAGCACCGGTCGTAACACGCGACCACCACCCGGCCCATCCCGGTGGGCAGCAGCACCTCGTCGCGCCAGGTGCGCAGAACGTCCAGCTCCCTGGAGCCCTCCCCGTAGGCCTGGGTCGCGATCCAGCACGGGCCCGTCCGCCTCCGCCAGAGCGTCCGGCCCGAGGACAGGTTGGTCACGCCGCGGAGCACCGGCCCGTCCGTGTAGAGAAAGGCGAGGAGGTCTCCGCGCGCGACGTGGAACTGCTCGGGCGAGCCGTCGTCGAACTCGACCCGCGATGCGCCCCCGCCGAGCGGCTCGAGCCGGAACGACAGCCGCCGCCCGAATGGCGCGGCCGCCGAACGGACCTCCCGCGACTCGGCGAGATACGCGGAGAAGGGCTGCCGGCAGCGAGCGCAGGTGAAGGCGTGCAGGGCGTAGGTCGGCGGAAAGCTGACCTCCTGCTCGCCGCGGCAGCTCGGATGCGCGCAGTGGATGCGGGCGCGGACCGTGGGCGCCGGGCGGGGGTCGTAGCGCGAAAGCCGGCGCCGGGCGTCCCAGACCGGTCGCTCCAGCTCGTCCTCCCGGACCCACGCGCGCCGGCGGGTGCGGCTCTCGCGCTCGAGCAGGCTGGCGCGAGCCCAGGCCTCCTCGGCCTGGCTGACCCGCCCCTCGGTGGTCGCGGCCAGCGCCTCGGCGTGTGCATGGACCGCGCGAACCAGGGGCACCTCCGCGTCGCCGAGCCGCCCGGCCTGCTGCAGCGCCCAGCCGCGGCCGAGAAGCCCGATGCCCTCCTCGAGCAGCTCCGCGGCGCGGTCGCGCGCCGGATCGTCCGCACGCGGATAGAGCGGCGGCTCCGGGATGCGCGACAGCCACTCGGTGCTCTCGGTCCGGAATGCGTCGAGCGGACCCGGGCCGGGCGGCGGTGGGCCCAGCGTCCGGGCTCGTTCGAGTGCTGCGGCGAAGGCCTGGTCGGGGGTCACGCGCGTCACTGTCACTGCCCGATCCGCCGGCTCCGGGGAAGGGCCTACCCGCCCCGCCGCCCTGTAGCTCAAAGGCTCGGATTCACGAAGGAATGGACGCCGACCGTTTCCTTGTGGGGGTACGTACGTCGATGTAAGACACCTCCAGGGAGGTCTCATGGGCTTCATCCGGACCTGCGTGTGGATGGCGGTGGCGACGGGGCTCGGCATTGCGCTCGCGACGGTGGAGGTCGGCGGACGCACGCCGTGGCAGCACGCCCGCTCGGCGTGGCGCACGAGTGAGGCGGGCGACTGGCTGCGAGACCGCGCCGATGACGCCGTCGACCGGGCCAGAGGAGCACTCGGTCAGCCACAGAAACCCCGCGAACGGCACAGTGACGAGGATCGAGCGGCGCTGGACCGGATCATCGCAAAGCGCAGCAATCGCTGAGCACCGGGGCTACCGCCCCGCCCTCCTCACCCCTAGGTTCGACGGGAGGTTGGGGTTCGGGGGCAGGCGATGGGACGGGCGTGGGCGGCGTGGATGACCGCGTGCGCGCTGGTGGCCGCACCGGCGAGCGCGCGCGCAGAGGGCCATGAGGCGAAGCAGCGCCGGGTGTCTTCCGAGCGCTCCACCCTGGTCCAGGTGGCACGGGCGGCGCTTCCCGCGGTGGTCTCCATCACGACGCTGGAGCGTGCGGACGCCTCTGGCGAGCCCCAGAAGGGCATCGGCTCGGGCTTCATCATCTCACCCGACGGCTACGTGCTCACCGCCGCCCACGTGGTGGAGGACGCCGAGAGCTTCACCGTCACCCTGCTCGACCCGCGCGGATGGCCGGAGGAGATGCCGGCCACGCTCGTCGGCTCCGACACCCTCACCGACTGCGCACTGCTGAAGCTGAACACGGACCGGAAGCTCCCCAGCCTCGCCCTGGGAAGCGCGCACGACGTGGACGTCGCCGACTGGGTGGTGGTCATCGGCAGCCCGTACGGCCTGGAGCGATCGGTCTCGGTCGGCGTCGTCAGCGCCAAGGGCCGGACCGACATCATCCCCGGCTCCCCGACCAGCTTCATCGACTTCATCCAGACCGACGCGGCCATCAACCCCGGCAACTCCGGCGGGCCGATGATCGGGCTCGACGGGAAGGTGGTCGGCATCGCGAACGCGGTGAACACCACCGGTCAGGGCATCGGCTTCGCCATCCCGGTGGACGTGGCGCGTGCCGTGGTGGACGAGCTGCGGATGCACGGCCGCGTGCGGCGCGGCTGGCTCGGGCTCTCGGTGGTGGACCTCACCCCGGACGTCGCTCGCAGCTTCGGACGCCCGAGCTACAGCGGCGTCGTCGTGTCGGACGTCGTCTCCGGAAGCCCCGCGCAGCGAGCGGGGCTGCGCGCAGGAGACATCATCCTCGAGGTGGACCGGACGCCGGTCCAGCGCGCCCAGGCGCTGCGGTGGAAGGTGGCGCAGGCCGGGCTCGGCAGCCCCCTCCGGGTTCGCATCACCCGGGCCGGGCATCCGTCGATGCTCGCCGTCACGCCCATCGCGATGCCCGCGGTCGCCAAGAAGTCTCCGCATGGGCTGCTTCCTTCCACCGGACCGGCCGCCGCGCAGGCGGACGGCAGCCACGAGGCGGTGACTCCGGAGACGGCGGGCACCGGCGGCAGCGGCCCCGACGAGGGCGTTGCGCGATAGCCGAACCCGCTAGCTCCGCTCGTCGGCCGGGCCGTCGCCGGGGAGCAGGCGCGTCGGCGTTCCGGGGGACACGAGCCACA
>CAZDSB010000031.1:0-6613 GCA_964507515.1 uncultured Myxococcaceae bacterium | reverse complement strand
CCCTGGACCGACCGCGTCGAGGTGCACCTGTCCCCGGGTGCCGAGGCCTACGTCACGCCCTGCGGTCCGTCGCGGGTGGGGGTGGCGTTCCTCTGGTCGGACGGGCAGCGCGCCGGGCCGCCGACCGTCGCCGCGTTCCTGGCGGGCTTTCCCCTCCTCGCGCGCCGGCTCGCCCGGGCGGAGCCGGACTCGGAGCCGCGAGGAGCCGGTCCATTCCTGCAGCGCGTGCGACGGCGGGTGGCAACGCGCCTCGCCTTGCTCGGCGACGCGGCCGGCTACGTGGACGCGATCACCGGCGAGGGGATGTCGGTGGCGCTGGTCTGCGCGGAGTCGCTCGCGGCGTGTCTCCCGGAGGTCATCCGGCGCGGCGGAGACGTGCGCGCCTTCGGGCCGTACGAGGCGACGGCGCGGCGCGAGTTCAGGAAGTACGCCTGGACTGCCGGCGCGGTGCTCGCCCTGGCGAAACGCCCCCGGCTGCGCCGGACCGTGGTGGCGTCGCTCGCGCAGCGGCCAACCGCGTTCCGGTGGCTTCTCGCCCGGACGGTCGGCTGAACTCGCCTACCCGGCGACGTACTCCTCGATGGGCCGCACCTCGGACTCGCCCTCGAATCCGGGCCAGTGCTTCCGGTGCAGCTCCATGAACTCCGTCGCGACCCGGACCACCTGCTCCCGGCTGCCCTGGAGGATCGCCCAGCCGCCGATGACCTCCTTCGACTCGGTGAACGGCCCGTCGGTCACGCTGATGGCTCCGTTCGCCAGCCGCACGCGCAGGCCGTCCTTGCTCGGCAGGAGCCCGCCGGTGTCGACCAGCGATCCGTCCTTCAGTGACTTCTCGACGAATGCGCCCATCGCCTCCATCAGGGCGGCCGGTGGCGGTGTCGCGCGGTACGACTCGGAGCAGCGGATGAACGTCAGGTACTTCATGGTGCCTCCTGAAGCGGGTTCGATGGAGCGACGAACGAGGCCGGCCCGGATCGACATGCGCCCAACTTTTCCGGCGGCGCAGTGGATCCGGGGGCTTAGTCCGGGGCCTCCGGCCGGCGGATCCGGTAGAGCACGTGCCGCCGCAGCGGATGGCCCGGGGCGATGCGCGGGTGGTCGAAGTCATCCTCCGGGTCGTGGGTCATCCCGAGCTTCTCCATCACCCGGCGCGAGCGGGTGTTCACCGGAACGGTGAAGGAGACGATCTCGGCGAGCCGAGGCGACTCCAGGGCCCAGCCGAAGCGGAGTGATTCCGCGGCACCCTCCGTCGCGTAGCCCCGGTTCCAGAAGGCGGCCGCGAGCCGCCAGCCGATCTCCACGCAGGGCGTGAAGTGCGCCTCGAATCGCGGCCTGGCCAGCCCGACCCAGCCGACGAACGGAGCGACGCCGGGGACCTCCACCGCCCACCAGCCGAACCCGTGCTCGTCCCAGTGCTGGCGAAAGCGCGCCAGCTGCATCGCCGTCTCCTCGACGCTCATCGGAGCCAGGAAGTGCTCCATCACCCGCGGATCCGCATTCAGCGCGGCGAGCGGGGCCAGGTCCTCGCCGCGGAAGCCCCGCAGCAAGAGCCGCGCGGTGCGGCGCTCCGGAACGGCGATCACACGAAGCCCGGGGGATGGGCGTCGGTCATCTTCGACGCGCTCTCCAGCGCCATCCCCACCGAGCACAGCGTCCCCTCGTCCCAGAGGTGCCCGATGAGCGTGACCCCGGAGGGCATCTTGCGCGGCGGCGACACCGCCGGGTGCTGCTGGCCCGGGGGCGGCAGCCAGTCGCTGCGGATCCGGTCGATCATCACCCAGCCGGTGGGCAGCACGAGGCAGGGCTGTCCGGTGGAGTTGGTGGCGAGCGGCTCGTCCCGCAGCGCGGGGGTCAGGACCACGTCCACCTTCGCCAGCTGCTCGGCCCACACCTTCGCCACGTGACGGCGCAGCCGGTCTGCCTGGACGTAGTCCACCGCGGAGATGAAGCGTGACTGGCGGAACAGGTTGGGCCAGGCGTCCCGGACCTGCATGCGCAGCTGCGCGTCGTCCCCGGAGAGGGTGAGCCGCTCGAACGAGGCGGCCGACTCGGCCATCACCAGGCCCTGCAGCGCCGCCCAGGGTAGCTCGGGGAAGGTGAGGTCCACCCGCTTCATCCCCAGCTGCTCGAGGGCCTTCACCGCCGCTGGCTCGACGTCGCTCACCGCCGGGCCG
Source organism: uncultured Myxococcaceae bacterium (assembly GCA_964507515.1). Taxonomy (GTDB): domain Bacteria; phylum Myxococcota; class Myxococcia; order Myxococcales; family Myxococcaceae; genus RPRB01. The sequence goes on along the minus strand of CAZDSB010000031.1, from coordinate 4,439 downwards.
CTCATCCAGGCCGGCACCACGCCCAGCTTCAGCCCCTTCACCGGGCGGGTGCCGTCGAAGGCGAAGCGGCTGGGGAGCGAGGACAGGTCGCCCGCGTCCGGGCCGGAGATGGCGGCCAGCACGAGCGCGGTGTCCTCCACCGACCGGGTGATGGGACCGAGCTTGTCGTGGCTCCAGGACAGCGTCATCGCCCCGGTGCGCGGGACGCGACCGAACGTCGGGCGCAGGCCGGTGGCCCCGCAGCGGATGCACGGGTCGACGATGCTGCCGAAGGTCTCGCTGCCGATCGCGAACGGCACCAGCCCCGCGGACACCGCCGCCCCGGAGCCGGCGCTCGACCCCCCGGAGCCCTCCTCGAGGAACCAGGGGTTGCTGGTGCGCCCGCCGAACCACACGTCGTTCAGCGCGAGCGCTCCGAGCGAGAGCTTCGCCACCAGGATGGCGCCGGCGGCCCGCAGCCGGGCGAGGACGGTGGCGTCCTCCTTCGGCACGCGGTTCCGGAACGGCTCGGCGCCCCAGGTGGTGCGGATGCCGGCGCTGTCGAGGAGGTCCTTGGTCCCGTAAGGGATGCCGTGCAGCGGACCCCGGTACTTCCCCCGGGCGATCTCCCGGTCCGCGGCCTCGGCCTCGGCCAGCGCCTGCTCGCGGACCAGGGTGATGGTGCAGTTGAGCTGGGGCTGGTACCGCTCGAGCCGCGCGAGGGCGAGCTCGGTCAGCCGCACCGACGACAGCTGGCGGGCCTGTACCCAGTGGGCGAGCGCATGCACCGGGGCGAAGACCAGCTCGTCGTCCGCGGGCGGCTTGCGCGAAGTCCACGACGAGCGCACCACCCGGTTCTTCTTCGGCATCCGCCCCGTGCCAGGGAGCACCGGGTTCCACACCAGGCCCGGGGACTCGTCGCCCAGCGGGAAGTCGCGCCGGGCGAAGAACGGGCCGACGTTCAGGTTCCACGAGTCCGCGGCGAGGGTGCGCTGCTCGGGGGTCATGCTCACCCGCATCAGCTTCTCGGCGTGGGCGAAGTCGTCCGGCGTCACCGAGGGGCCGGCCGGACCGCCCCCCTCCCCCGGAGTGCCGGAGAAGATGCTGCCCGTTCCGCTGGGCTTCGTTCCCGCGTCGGGTGCCGCGCGGGCCTCGCCGGATGCGCCGGCAGCCACTCCCGCGAGCGCGATCGCGCCCTCCGCCAGAAAACGCCGTCGCGACTTCCCTTCCGCCATGGTGCCCTCCCGTGCTCCCCTGCCCGACAGCTCAGAACAGACCGACGCTGAATTGAATCGCAAAGATGGGTTCGTTCAGCTGGTCGTCGGGATCCAGGTTGAAGCCCACGTCCAGTGCGAGAGGACCCACCGGCGTGACGTACCGGACGCCGGCGCCGGCCACCGGGCGGAGGTCGAGCGGCTTCCAGGTCGCCGCCGAGTACCAGAGGTTCCCGGCCTCGAGGAAGAACCCGAGCTCGAAGTCGCCCACCAGCGCTACCCGCAGCTCGGCCTTGGCGAGCTCGAAGAGGGTGCCGCCTTCGGAGGGGATCTGGCCTCCGTTGCGCAGCGCCAGAGCGCGGCTCGTGCACCCGCCGGTCCAGGCCAGCGCGTCGCAGTAGGCACGCTCCCGCGCATACTCGCCCCGGACGTCCTGGGGGATGACCGCATCGTCGCGGAAACCGCGCAGGGTCGTCGCTCCGCCCAGGAAGAAGCGCTTCGGGGTGATGATCAGGCTGTCCGGCTCGAGAGCGAAGATCTTCCCGCCACGCACGGAGAGGGCCAGCGTCGCCCGCGGCGCCACCGGGACGTAGCCGGTGATTGCGCCCGCGGCCTTGAAGGTGAAGATGCGGGCCGGCACCGCGTTCTCGCCGTTGACGTCGGTGGTCTCGGCGTTGATGTCCTTGGTCACCTCGCCGGTGGCGGCGATGAGCAGCCCCGAGTGCGGGTTCACCGGCTCGTCGCGGAAGTCGAAGGCCAGCGTGGTCCCCACGGTCTGCATGAAGAAGTTGCCGGTCGGGAAGCGGAGCCGCTCGGCGTCGGTGCGGTTCGGCTGCAGCAGGTCACCCACGCCCGGCTGCGCCCGGACCACCTCGTTCTCGAGCAGGTAGTTCCCGGTGAGCTGGAGCCAGCGGGTGATGGCCCAGTCCACCCCGAGGAGCGCGGCCACGCGTCCGAAGAAATAGGTGGGGCGGTGGACCCGCTCGGCGGTCACGGTGAGCCGGGCGCCAACCCGGGCCGGGAGGAACTGGTAGATGCGCGGCTGCGACAGCGTGCCGTTGATGTTGAAGTCCAGCCCGTTCAGGCCCTGGAGGTTCGAGCCGTCGACGTAATCTTGAAGCGGTAGCGCGCTCGCGCCGACGTAGTTGAGCTTGCCACGCAGGGTGAAGTTGATGCCCTGCCCGAAGACGTTCGGGTAGGTGAGGTCGCCGATGATCCGCGGCCCGTCCTCGAGCGAGTAGCCGAAACCGATGCTGCCCGACAGCCGCGGGAGCTCGCGGAGCTCGACCACCACGTCCTTCACCGGCTCGGGCGTGTCGGGCGAGATGAGCCGCACCGACGCGGTGCGGAACAGCCCGAGGAGGAGCAGCTCGCGCTGGCTCTCGAACAGCGCCTCCGGGTCGAGCGGCACGCCGGGGGTCATCTTGAGGTTGGCTCGGACCAGCGCCTCGTCGGTCCGCTGCAGGCCGCGCACCACGACCTGGCCGACCCGCACTCCAGGACCCGAATCCACCACCAGCACCGGCTCGGCCGAGGTCCGGTCGGCCGAGAAGTTCGGCTGCCCCGACACCTGGGCGAAGAGATAGCTGCCCCGGCCCAGCCGGCGCTGCGTCGCTGTGACCGCCTCGTCGAGGCGCGACTTGCTGAAGGGCTCACCGGCGGCGAGCATCGGCAGGTCGGGCGGCGGGAACCCGACCGGGAGCCCCTCGAAGCGCACCCCGCGGACGAAGGTCCGGACCCCCTCGACGATGTGGAACCGGACGTCGAGCGTGGCGGAGGGGACGTTCTCGACGGCGCCCACCAGCGAGACCGTCGCGTCGGTCCAGCCCAGCTCGCGGTAGGCCCGCTGCATCGTGTCCGCGGCGTCGCGCCAGGCCTCCTCGACGAAGACCTCGGACGGAGGCGGGTCGGGAGTGTCCGGACGTCCCTCGGGCGGACCGCGCCCGGAGAGGTGCAGCGGGTCCGTCTCCAGCCGCTGGTCCGACGGCTCGGGCCGCCGGTCCCGGACCACGCGATCCAGGACGGTGCGTAGCTCGGACTCCGACAGCCCGGAGCGTCCCTCGAAGTCCACCTGACGGACGCGGAACTGCCTCCCCTCGGCGACGTGGAACACCACCACCGCGCGGTTCCCGTCCGGGCTCACCGTCTCCCGCGGCTCGACGCGCACGTTGCGGAATCCGCGGTAGCGATAGAACGCCTCCACCCGCCGCGCCTCGCGCTCCAGCACCGAGCGGTCCAGCGTCTCGGCGGGATCGATCGCCAGCGCGGACCGGAGCCAGGCCGACGGGTAGCGCCGGTTGCCCTGGAAGCGCAGGGTGAAGGCCGGGCCGGCCTCCACCGGGATCGTGACCACCGCCCCGCCTCCCTCCATCGCCACCCGGGGAGCCCCCACCCGCGCCCGGGCGTGCCCGGTGTCCCGGTAGAGCGCGCGGAGCGCCTCGGCTCCGGGATCGAGCCGGGTGCGGTCGAGGATGTCGCCCACCCGGAGCCCGAAGGCGGAGGAGAGCTTGCTGGTGGAGAGGCCCGGCTGGCCCTCGAAGCGGAGCGCGCCGACCCGGGTGGGCTCGCCCTCGTGGATCTCGAGCTTCACCACCACCTGGTCACCCGATGGCTGCGTGGTCGTGGCGGGCTGCGCGGTCGCCGAGACCTGACACTGGTTCCAGCCCCGCCGGGCGTATGCCGCGAGCAGCGCGGTCCGGGCCTCCTCCAGCTTCTCCGGCCAGAATTCGCTGCCGGTCTGGAGGCGGGCCGCGGCCAGCACCTCGTCCTTCCCCAGCGCCCTCGCGCCGATGACGTCGATGCGTGCGATGCGCACGACCGGGGCGAGCTCGAAGGTCACCACCAGGCCGTCGGGCCCCTCGTCCCCGCGCGCCACCACGTCGGAGAAGCGGCCGGTGGAGAAGAGACGCTCGATGCTCCGGCGGACCGCGCGGGCGGAGAGCGGCTGTCCCGGGGCGACCGCCACCAGCCCCTGGAGGTCCGCGGGAGCCGGGCCGCCGCCCTTCATCTGCAGCTTGACCGAGGCCACCACCGGGGGCTGGCCGCCCACGCCCGGACCCTGGGCCAGCACCAGCGCCATCGCCTGTGCTGGCGCCGCCAGGAGCAGCGCGAGCAGGAGGGCTACTCGACGTTCCAACGGAGCTTGAGATCGACCCCCAGGTTTCCGATCGGAACGTCGTTGTACACGTTGTCCCACTGGATCTGGGCGGAGACGCGATCGTCGAACCGGTACTCGGCGAGGGCGCG
>CAZDSB010000030.1:0-3370 GCA_964507515.1 uncultured Myxococcaceae bacterium | reverse complement strand
TCCTCGATCACCCCGACCTGCTGGACCGGCTCTCGCGCTCGAGGGACGGGGGTGATCACGGCATCGCCCTGGGTGACATCGACCTCGCCGCGGAGGGGAGCTCCGGCTCCTCGGGCGCGGTGAAGACGAGCGACGAGCTGTCTGCACTGCAGACGCTCCTCGCCAGCTTCGACGAGCTCAACCGCTGGACGAACGGGATCCTCCCGCCGGACAAGGTCCTCAGCCGGGACGAGCTCCAGGCCGCGGCGAGCGACGCGGACACCTCGCCGTCGCTCAAGCGTGCGCTCCGCTACGTCCTGGACCATCCGACGCTGCTGAACCGCCTCTCCCGCTCGACCGGCTTCGGGGTGACGGGGATGTCGCGGAGCGATCTCCAGCTCGGCATCGAGGATGCACGGCGCGGCGCCTCGACCTCCGGGACGAAGAGCACGCCGACGAAGCCCAGCTCGCCTGCGCCGAAGCCGACGAGCACCGCGTCCACGAACAAGTCCTCGAGCAGCAAGACGAAGGATCCGTCGATCACCGACATCCTCAACGACAAGAGCCTGAGCGTGGAGGAGAAGATCGAGATGATCCTCATGGTCCTCGAGAACCGGGCCGACGATCAGATGCTCTCCGTCACCCAGCAGATGGATCAGAACGACGACCGGAAGACCAACAAGGACGACCGGAAGAAGGTCACCCAGCTCGACAAGGTGGACCGGGACCTGAACTTCAAGATGGAGCGGCTCATGAAGCGCAAGGAGCAGCTCTCGAACCTCCTCTCCACGATGGAGATGAAGTTCGCGTCGATGGCCCAGACCGCCATCGCCAACATGGGGCGCTGACGATGCGAGGAGACGAGCGAGAGAGGCTGCTGGCATTTGCCCGGGGCGACGCCACCTGGGCAGAGGTTGAGGGCATCACCGCCGCCGCCGGCGCGCGCATGGCAAGAACGGGCGTCGAGCTCGCGCAGGCGGGGAGGCTGCGTGAGGCGGCGCTGGTCTTCGAGGCGATGGTGGAGATCAACCCGAAGGACGCGGGAGCGCACGCCGCGCTGGGCACCGTGTACCAGAAGCTCGGACGGACGGAGGAGGCGGTCGCGGCCTACGGCTCCGCGCTGGCGCGCGACCCGGCGCATCCGGTGGCGCTGGGGAACCGCGGCGAGCTGCTGCTCCGTCTCGGTCGCCGGGAAGGGTTCGGCGACGTGGCGGCTGCGGTGGCGGCGGATCCGGACGGGAGGACCGCAGCTGGTCGCCGCGCCGCGCGCCTGGCGAAGGCGATCACCGCGGACGCGGTCGCCCGTCTCGGCCTGCAGTGAGGTGAAGCGGGGAGGCCGCCGGAGCGCACGGGGGGAGCGCTCCGGCGGTGCAGTCTTGCCTGGGTTGCGGCGGGAGCTAGATCGGCTTTGCGAGCGTCTGCTTCATGAACGCTGAAGCGGCGGTCAAGAATCCACCGCCAACGACTCCTCCACCGATCCTTTCGAGAATCGTTGCGACGTCCATTCCGGCCGGTGATCCACCTTGCGCCAGGGACGCCAGGATATGGCCACCCGGTCGGGCGCAGGCCCTGCCCGGGGAAGCCGGCTGGCGGAGCCCTTCCTGACGATTCAGCCGCCGCTGTCGGTCGGCGCCCTCTGGGCCGTACTTGCCGGAGCGGTCGCCGGCCGCGCGACGCTCCGCCGCCGCGACGACGGCTTGCTCACCGGCGGCGGGGGAGGGGGCTCGTCGGGCACGTCCGCCTCGGCGAGGAGCAGCTGCTTCATCCGCTCCAGGCTCGCCCGCGCCCGGTCCACGAACGGGCCGGCCGTTCCGATGCGCTCCGCCGTCGCCACCGTCGTCTCGTACACGCCGATGGCCTTGGTCAGGAGGATCTTGATCCGCCTGCGCAGCTCCTGCCGGTAGACCTCGGCCTCCTCGGCGTTCAGCTCCTTCGGCGTCGGCGAGTCGATCATCTGCCGGTGGAGCACCTCGTAGAGGTTTCCGATCCGCTCGCCGGCCGCCGTCGCCCAGTAGCCGTTGCCGATCTTGATCGCCCGCAGGTAGTGCCCCTGCGCCGAGAGCAGCAGCTCGGCCTTGTATTCCAGGGTCTGTGACAGCTGGTCTGCCTTCCCGTCGGGGTCGAACGTCACGCCCTCGCAGTGCAGCCGGTAGATCTCCCCGAGGAAGAACTGCGCCTGGGCGGTGATGTACTCGTCCGCGGGCTCGCCCGTGTCGGCCGCCGCCTTCGCGCTCGTCAGCGCGGCCCGGAGCGTCGTCTCGCCGTCGTCCAGGTCACCCGCGTCCACCTGACAGATGCCCTGCTGCACCTGCGCCTCGATCCGCCGCGCGACCGGCAGATCGGTCCGGGCCGCGATCCGGCCGAGCAGCGACGCAGCCTCCGGGAACCTGTCCAGGTGGTACAGCGCCTCCGCCTGGTGGAACGCCGCGTCGAGCGCGTCGCCGGTTCCGCCCGGGTCGGCGATCTCCGAGAAGTGCTGGCGAGCCGCGTCCCAGCTCTCCATCCGTTCGCGCGCCAGGCCGGCGTTGAAGTGCGCCCGCATCCGGTGCGGGCTCTCCGGGAACGCCGTCACCAGTCGCTCGAAGCAGGCCGCCGCGCGCGCGGGATCTCCCGCGGCGAAGGCGCTCGAGCCGGCCGCGAACAGCTCCTCGTCGTTCATCTTCAAGAGCGCGAGGTCGGCCCGGATCTCCTCCGGGGGCATGTTGATCGTCTCGTGCCCGGTAGACCCGGTGGTGGCGCACCGGGTCAACAGCAGAAGCGGGAGCAGGGCCAGGGCCCGGTGGATCGCAGCGGCGCGCAAGGGGGACGGGAACCGAGGCCCCGAGCCTACAGGATCGCAGCCTCGCCCAGCAGGTAGGACCCCGCCCGCCAGAGTGCGCGCAGGTCGTGGATCTCGTCCGAGAAGCGGGGAACCGCGACCAGCGGGACGGGCGCCGTCCCCTCGCGAAGGATGCGGACGCTCGTGCGGTCCCGGTCGGCCAGCGCCCGCGCCTCCACCAGCGTCCGCAGCAGCTTTCCCCGCAGCGGCTCGGTGAGGCCTTCCAGCTCCGAGTCCGCCGACGCCGCTGGCTCCTCCTGCACCCGGTTCACCACGACGCCGTCGCGCTGCAGCTCCCGCTCGCCGAGCACCCGGTGGAAGCGGAGCGCCTCCTCACGGCGCTCTGGCGAGGCCCCTGCCACGAGGAGGAATCCGGTCTCGGACGACGAGAGCAGCGCGCGCACCGCCCGCGCGCGCTCGCGGAACCTCTCGTTCATCCCGCTCACGGCTGCCAGGAACGCCGCCAGCTCCTCCAGCGTGTCCCCACCGATGATGCGGCCAATGGTCTTCGCCGCCACGCCCCCGCCCCAGAGCGCCAGCCGCAGCGACAGCCGGCTCGCCCGGAGCGCCGGG
>CAZDSB010000029.1:0-3300 GCA_964507515.1 uncultured Myxococcaceae bacterium | reverse complement strand
GCCGCACGGATCGGGGGCTCGAAGCCCCACGTCGGACGGTGACCTCCTCCTCTTCGCGCAGCCGTGAACTCCGCGCGGCGGCGTGGGGCGCAGTCGTCGTCCGGTGAGGGGCTCGCTCCAGTGCTCCGTGCTCGGACACCGTGCCTTGAGCACGCACAGCGACGGGGTTCACAGGCGCCTCCTGAGCCGGATGGGTCCGGCTCGACCGGGGAATCGACAGGGAGGTGCCCCAATGAATGTCGTCAACACGTCGAGAACGGTCGCGCTGGCGCTGGTGGTGGGCAGCGCCGGATGCGGAACGGGAACGGTCGGCCCACTGCCGGCGGAGCCGGAGGCCAACCAGGACCTCACGTCGGCGAGCACGTCGCTGCGCACGTCACTGCAGGCGCGCGCCGGCGATCCGCTCCCGGGGCTGAGCCAGGCGCTGCTGGCACGCTTCGCGGCGGGGAACGAGGAGTTCGAGTCCGACGAGACGCCCGAGGAGGGGCTGGGGCCGGTCTTCAACGACACGTCCTGCGCGCGGTGCCACACCGACCCTGCGGCAGGAGGAGGGAGCGCCCTGCTCGAGACACGGTTCGGTACCACCAGAGCAGACGGGACCTTCGATTCCATGACCGACAAGGGTGGGTCGTTGATCCAGGTGAAGGGCATCGGCGTCGCCGGATCGTGCGACTTCACCGGAGAGAAGGTGCCGCCGGAGGCGACGATCGTGTCGCTTCGACGGACGACGCCGCTCTTCGGGCTCGGGCTGATCGACGCCGTTCCGGAGAGCACCTTCCGCTACATCGCCCAGCTGGAGCGCGGGTTCTGGCCGGACGAGGCGGGCCGGGTCGCCATGGTCCACGACATCGCCCGCAATCGCGACGCGGTCGGCCGGTTCGGCTGGAAGGACCAGGTGCCAACGGTGCACCAGTTCTCCGGTGACGCGTACCTGAACGAGATGGGCATCACCAGCCCCGAGTTCCCGGACGAGAACTGTCCCGGTGGCGACTGCAGCCTGCTCGCGTGCAATCCGTTCCCGGGGATCAACGACGACGGCGAGGGCATCGTCGCCTTCACCGACTTCATGACCCTTCTGGCGCCGCCCCCCCGCAAGTTCATGGACGGCCAGGCCTGGGCGGGGAAGCGGGTCTTCGGGAGCATCGGCTGCACCCATTGCCACTGGGACACTCTGCGCACGGGCGACTCGCCCGTGGCCAGCCTCGACCACGTCACCTTTCACCCGTACTCCGACTTCCTCCTCCACGACGTGGGGAACCTCGGCGACGGGATCGTGATCGGAGACGCACGTGGGCGAGAGTTCCGCACCGCGCCGCTGTGGGGCCTGTCCGCCATCACCCTCTACCTGCACGACGGACGAGCGAAGACGGTGGAGGACGCGATCCTGGCCCACGACGGACAGGCCCGGCGGGCACGGGATCGCTTCGCCCGGGCCTCGGCGCAGGATCAGGCGGCGCTGCTGGCCTTCCTCGGAACGCTCTGAGGCGCCGGAGTGCGCGGGGCGCCGCACCTCGGGGCCCCGCGCGCTCCGCCTCGCCTGGGGGCGGCGGATCCGGAATCCCGCCGCCTCCCGACAGGTGCTTTCGTTCAGGAGGGCACCGGGCTGTTCAGGGGTGGGTGACGGATTTCGGTTTGCCGCGCGGTCTCTTCCGAGGCGACCTGAACAAGAACGGCCGCGTGGTGTGGCTCACCACACGCGTCCACAAGCCGAAAGCACCGTGCTCCGCTCCGCGCATGCCGAGAGGCGGGCACCGCGCAGCGAGAAGGCGCGGCGTGCCGAGGCGTGCTCAGCGTACGAAGGGCGCCTACTTCCCCTGGTAGATGGCCATCACGTCGCGCAGGAGCTTCAGGGCCTCGTCCCTGGGCCGCTGGAAGGCGTTGCGGCCCATGATGGTGCCGAAGCCGCCGCCGTCGCGGATGCCGCGGATCTCCTCGAGCACCGCCGGGGTGTCCTTCGCCTCGCCCCCGGAGAAGATGATGATCCGCTTGCCGTTGAAGCAGCTCTGCACGACGTGCTTGACGCGGTCGGCGAGGGTCTTCGTCGGGATGGCGTACTTCTCGTACACCGGCTTCGCCTCGGCCAGCCCCACCGTGTCCTTCGGGGGCTTCACCTTGACGACGTGCGCGCCGAGCTGTGCGGCCTCCTGCGCGGCGTAGGCGATGAGGTCCACCGCCTGCTCGTTCTCCTTGGCGATGGCCGCGCCGCGCACGTACGCCCAGACCACGGTGGGGAGGCTGTGCTCCTTGGCCTCCTCGATGATCTCGCGGAGCTCCTGGAGCAGGACGTTCCGCTCGCCGCTGCCCGGATAGATGGTGTACCCGACCGCCGCGCACCCGAGCCGCACCGCGTCCTTCACCGAGCCGGTCACCGCGGAGGCGGGCTCCATCTTGCTCATCGAGTCCGAGTTGTTGAGCTTGAGGATGAGCGGAACGTCCATCGAGTAGTTGCCCGCGACGGCCTCGAGGAAGCCGAGGGGAGCGGCGTAGGCGTTGCAACCCGCGTCGATGGCGAGGTTCACGTGGTAGTCCGGGTCGTATCCCGGGGGGTTCGGCGCGAAGGAGCGGGCCGGGCCGTGCTCGAAGCCCTGGTCCACCGGGAGGATGACCATCTTCCCGGTCCCGGCGAGCGTTCCGGTGTTGAGCATCCGGGCCAGGTTCATCTTGGTGCCCGGGCTGTCGGACGGGTACCAGGACAAGATCTGCTTCACGCGGTCGGTCAGGCGCATGGGATTCTCCGGAGCTCCGTCGGAGCGTCGAACGTGAGCGCGGTGTTACACGCTCCGGCGGGAGCCTGTCACGCCTTGCCTGGGCCCGTGGCGATCCTGGCCCAACAGTCGGGACGGCCCGTGGGTCGGCCGGGCTCCGGTCCTGCTCCTAGTGGTGCTCGTGCTCCTCGTCGTGCGTGGCGGGCGCGACGAAGCCCGCCCTCGCCTCGGGGTGGCGGATCCGGCCGCCGAGCAGGGCGGTCCGGCCGAGGATGGCGGTGCACAGGGCCGTGAGCACGAGCAGGGGAACCGTGACCTCGCGCCCGAAGCCCCGACGCCGCCAGGCCCAGACGCCCGCGGCGGCCACGAGCACGGCGCTGCCCAGCGCCCAGCCGGCCGAGGCATCGTGCTCGCTCACGAGGGGGTCGAGGGTCTTCTCCTGGGCCTTCTCCGAGGCCATCACGAGGTCTGCCGCGGGGTCGCCGGTGAAGTAGGTGGCCAGCCCGGAGGCGACCCCGACCCAGGCGATGACGATCCCGGTCCGGAAGATGGGCTCGGACCGCCTCCAGGCTCCGACGGCGAGGACGACCAGCGC
>CAZDSB010000028.1:0-5610 GCA_964507515.1 uncultured Myxococcaceae bacterium | reverse complement strand
CTCGATGACATGGACAGCGCCGAGAGCAGCCGCCAGCGGCTGCTGGCGCTCGGGGCGCCGAGCTCGCCCTGGATCAAGTCCGAAAGCCTCCAGGCCCAGGCTCATCTCGCGGCGAAACTCGGCGAGCACTGGCGCCAGCGGGGGCTCTACGCGGACTTGCTGAAGACCCTCGAAGCAGACGATCCGCGCCGCCCCGTCGCTCTTGGGGGGCAGGCCGCAGCGGTCGTGTACCTGGCGATGCAGGGGCTGGAGAGCCCGGAGACTGCAGAGCGGCTGCTGCGGGAAGCGATCCGCGAGCAGGAGCGAGCCGGTGTCGGGCTCCGGTACGTGGAGCTGGGGTACCTCGCGTCCCGCACGCAGCTGGCGATGCTCCTCGGGCCGACACCCGAGGCGTTCACGCTGCTGCGCTCGGCGCTGGACGAGCACCTGTCACGTACCAGCTTGAACACGCCGCTGTACCCGAGGCTGGTGCTCGCCGAGTGGCTGGCCACCGCCGAGCCGCCGAGCCTCGTGGAGGCACTGCACGTGGCCGAACAGGCGGTCGACAACGCCTTTCACGAAGGCGACTTCGAGAAGACCCGCGCGCTCGTGCTCCGGTCGAGGATCCGGTTCCGGAGGGGCGAGTTCTGGCTCGCCCGGGCCGACGGGTTCGCGGCCCTGGACCACGCCGAGCGTCTCCGCGAGCTGCAGCAGGCAATGCCGCTCCGGCTCCGCTACGTGCAGTCGCTCTCCTTCGCCTATCAGTCGCTCGCGGGGGCGCTGACCGGGTACCGGGAGGCGGGCGACATCGGGTCGGTCGGCGACGCGTTCCAGGTGATGGAACGGCTGAGGGCCCGTGGGCTGATGGAGACGCTCCTCGCGGACGTCCGTTCCGACGACCGCGTGGGTATGCACCCGCCGACGCTGGCGCAGGTCCAGTCGCGTCTGGAGCCGACGGAGGCCCTGCTCTCGTTCCAGATCTGGCGTCCCGAGCCGAGGATGGACGCGCCTTACCGCGAGGGCAGCTCCTGGGTGACGGTGGTCACCCGGTCGGCCGTGAATGCGTTCCCGGTCCCGAACGCGGACGTGCTCGAGCCGCAGATCCGCGCGTGGAGGGGCCTGCTCGGGCGCCGCGACGGTTCGGACCGCGCCGCCGGTGCCAGGCTCCAGCGGGAACTGCTCGCGGCGGGCCTTGCGATGCTGCCGCCCGGGACGGATCGGCTGATCATCGTGCCCGACGGTCCGCTCCATCGCCTGCCGTTCGACGCGCTCTCGGACGGGGCCGGGGCGCCATACCTGGCAGAGCGCTTCTCCGTCTCGGTCGCGGCATCCGCGTCGCTCTGGTTGCGGCTGCGCGCATCGCCGCGGCTCGCGGCCGGGAAGCTGCTGGTCCTCGCGGACCCGTCGGACGGCTCGGCGGCGCAGGCGATCCTCCGGGACTCGCACGGGATGTTCGGCTCGCTGGTGCACGCGCGGACAGAGGCGGAGGTCGCGCTCGCCGCCTTTCCCTCCGGGAGTGAGCTGCGGACGGGCGCGCCGGCCTCCGAGACCTTCTTGAAGTCCGCACCGCTCGAGGGGGTGTCGCTCCTGCACCTGGCGACCCACGCGGTGGTCGATGAGCGCGACCCCGAGCACGCGGCGGTGGTGCTCGCGCCGGGGAGTGCCTCGGAGGACGGCCGTCTCGAGCCGCAGGAGATCAGCCGGCTTCCGCTCGGGGGGAGGACGGTGGTGCTGGCGGGTTGCGAGACGTCGGCCGGACCGGTGTTCCAGGGCGAGGGCGTGATGAGCCTGGCGCGGGCGTTCTTCGGCGCGGGCGCCTCCGCGGTGGTGGGAACGCTGGACCGTGCGCGGGACGACGAGGCGGGCGCGTTCTTCTCCTCCATGTACCGATCGCTGGCCGGTGGCGTGAGCCTGGGCGAGGCGGTGACGGCCGCGAAGCGGGAGGGGATCCGCCGAGGCGAGCCTCCGGCTGCCTGGGCCGACGTGGTGCTGCTGGGAGAGGCCGGGGTGCGTCCGCGGGCCCGGGAGGTTACGGCGCTCGTGCCTCTGGTGATGGCCGGTCTGCTCGTGGCGATGGTCGGCATGGGAGCGGGCTGGAGATTGCGGCGCCAGCGGAGGCCGCCTTCGGGGTCCTGAACGCCGGACGGTGTGGTCGCTCTCCGGGTCGCTCTCGACCGACTCTGGAACCGGCGAATCGCCGGACGCTAGAGTCGGGCGGGGAGGGGACCTCTTGGCACCGCCGGTGCGAATGCTCGGGATCGCGGTGCTCGCGACGGTCGCATCGAGCGTCGCGGCACGCTCCGAGCCGTTCCAGACCCTGGAGCAGTGCCGCGCAATGGTCCGTCAGCAACCCCGCTCGCTCGACGGCTACGAGTGCCTGCTGGCCCACCGGTTTGGGCATGAGGACGAGGTCCTGCGTTTCCTCGAGGCGCGGCTTCGCGCCCGCCCGGAAGACCCGCGGCCACGGCTGTACCGGGCGATCGTCCATCACTTCTCCGGAGTCAGCTACGACCTCGGCGAGTACCTGCGCGCGGAGGAAGGGTTCGCCAGGGAGCAGGACAACGCCGGGGAGGTCCACGCGCTGACTGCACACGTCTCCGCCCTCTGCGTGAACCCTCCGACCTGCGATGACCATGCGCATGCCCTGCTTCGCCGCGCCACCGAGCTGGCGCGGGCATCCGGACAGCTCGCACTCATCCAGCGATGCGAGGTCTGGCAGCTGAAGCTCGCGATCATCGGTGGCGATCTGGTGGGGTTCGAGCAGAGCGACGCGAGGCTCCGTGCCTTGGGTGAGCCTGCGACCACGTCTCTCAAGCTCGACGGGCTTCAGCTCCGCAGCTTCCTCGCCAGCAAGTTCCTCGACTATGCGCACGCGCGCGACCTCTCTCTGGAGATGCGCGACAGTCTGGCGCCCGGGGATCCGCGGCGCGCGCAGGCGCTCGGAGGCATCGCCGCGGCCTCGGTGCACCTCGCGCTCCAGGGAATGGAGAGCAGGGAGGCTGCGGAGAAGCTCGTGCGGGAGGCTCTCCAGGAACAGGAGCGGGTGGGGCTCGCGCTGTGGTACCCGGAGATCGGCCACCTCCCGTCGCGGTTGCAGCTTGCGCTCCTGCTGGGACCCGGCGAGGAATCGGTCGCGCTCGTCCGGGCGGCGCTCGCGGGGTACACGTCTCGTGCCGGGTGGACGAACCCGGTCTGGGCTCAGCTCGCGCTGGGGGAGCTGCTTGCGACAGCCGATCCTCCGCGGCTCGAGGAGGCGTTGCTCCTCTCGGATGAGGCAGTCCAGGCATCGGCCCAGTCCGAGGTCGAGGATGCAGGGAGGGTGGCGGCCTTCGTGCTGCGCTCGCGGGTCCATTTCCGGCTGGGACAGCTCGTCCAGGGGAGGTCGAGCGGGTTCGAGGCGGTGGAACGGGCCGATGAGATGCGAGGGCTGCAGAGCGAGATTCCCATGCGCCAGCGCTACGCCGAGTCGCTCTCGTTCGCGTACCGCTCGTTCGCCGGCGATCTGGTGAAGCACCGGGGCCGGGGCGACGTGGCCGCGCTGGATGACGCCTTCCAGGTGATGGAGCGGCTCCGCGCCCGGGGGTTGATGGAGACGCTGCTTGCGGAGGGTGGGAAGCGGGACCGCGCGGAGGTGACACCGGGACTCCGGTCGCCGAGCATCGCCCAGGTACAGGGCGCGCTGTCTCCGCGGGAAGCGCTTCTCTCTTTCGAGGTGTGGCGGCCCGAGCCGACGATGGAGGCGCCCTTCCGGGAGGGCAGCTCGTGGTTGACGGTCGTCACGCGGAGCCGGGTGGACGCCTATCCGCTCCCGAACGCGGACGACCTCGAGCCGCAGGTCCGGGCCTGGACGGGGCTGCTGGAGCGCCGCGACGGATCCGACCGAGGGCCCGGGGCGCGGCTCCGGGACGAGCTGCTCCGCACGGCGCTTCAGGCGCTGCCGCAACAGATCGATCGACTGGTGGTCATTCCGGACGGCCCGCTGCACCGGCTTCCGTTCGATGCGCTCTCGGGCGGGGCGGGCGAGCCCTATCTGGCGGAGCAGTTCGAGGTGTCGCTCGTTCCGTCGGCGGCGCTGTGGCTCCGCTTCCGGGGGTCGCCGCGGCAGCCGCCGGGGAAGGCCCTCGTCCTGGCCGACCCGTCGGATCCGTCCGCGCGGCGGGCGGTGCGGCGGGACGGCGTCCTCGGTGCACTGGTGCACGCGCGGCAGGAGGCAGAGGTGGCGCTCTCGGCGTTCCCCGCGGGGAGCGAGCTGCGCACGGGATTGCCGGCGTCGGAGTCCTTCCTCAAGTCGGCGGACCTGAGGGGCGTGTCGCTCCTGCACCTGGCCACGCACGCCGTGACCGACGCGCGGGATCCGGAGCGGGCGGCGGTGATGCTCGCTCCGGGCAGCCCGACGGAGGACGGCCGTCTGGAGCCGCGGGAGATTTCCCGGCTGGACCTGACGGGGAAGACGGTGGTCCTGGCCGGATGTGAGACCTCGGCGGGGCCGGTCTTCCGGGGCGAGGGGGTGATGAGCCTGGCGCGGGCGTTCTTCGGGGCGCGGGCGACGTCGGTGGTCGGAACGCTCGAGCGGGCTCGCGACGACGAGGCGAGTCTCTTCTTCTCCGCCTTCTACGGTGCGCTCCGGCGGGGAGCGCGGGTGGGCGAGGCGGTGGCCCTGGCGAAGCGAGAGCGGATCCGTGAGGGCGGCCCGCCAGCAGCCTGGGCGACCGTGGTGCTGCTCGGGGATGCGGACGCGCGGCCGCGGGAGCAGGGGATGGCGTGGCCGCTCCCGGCGGCGATCGGTGGGCTCGTCGCCCTGGCTCTGGCTGGGCTGGGGGCGGGTCGGCGGTGGCGTCGGGGGCAGGTGGAGACGCGCTGAGCCTCCTCGGGAGTCCTGCCGGACCCGTCAGGGCCTTTGGATTCGGGTGTCCGCGGGGAGCCGTGGCCCGTGCTCGACAGGGCCCAAGTCCGCGGTGTCCCGACGTTCCGGGACGGGGGGAGGGCTGGCTTCCGCCTCGTGCCGGGGCACGGCAGCACGGGTGAGGGAAAACCAGGCGGTCGAGCGTTGATGGGAGCGAGGGACGTGGCGTCGCTTCCACTGGCCAGGGGGCCCCCGGGGGGGAGGAAGCGACGTCACGCCCCGTCCCTCCGCTCGGGTTGAACTCGGGGGTCGACGGCCTTAAAGCTCGGGCATGTCCGTCAACATCCAGCTCGAGTGGACCCCCAACCCGAGCACCCTCAAGTACGTGGTGGACCGGACGCTGGTCCCCCGCGGCGCGCTGAACTTCACGAACCCCGAGGCGGCCTCGGCGCAGTCGCCGCTGGCGTCCAAGCTGATGGGGATCGAGGGCGTGAGCGGGGTGATGCTGGGCAGCAACTTCGTGACCGTCACCAAGGGCGAGAAGGGCGAGTGGGACGTGCTCAACGACGCCGTGATGGCCACGCTCGACGCGCACCTGGGGGCGAACGAGCCGGTGGTGGCCCCGGGAGCGCTCGAGGAGATGGGGACGGTGGCGAGCGGGACCGAGGTGGAGGAGAAGATCCGGCAGATCCTGGATCTCGAGATTCGCCCCGCGGTGATGCAGGACGGCGGGGACATCACCCTGGATCGGTTCGAGAACGGGGTGGCGTACCTGCACATGCGCGGCT
>CAZDSB010000027.1:0-3085 GCA_964507515.1 uncultured Myxococcaceae bacterium | reverse complement strand
GCCGGGAAGGGTGGAGATCGTCCGCGCCGCCGGGGAGGCGACCGGTGACGTCCTCGTCCCCCTCGGTCCAGGGGTCCGGCTCGCGCCGCACGCGCTGGCGACCGTGCTCTGCGCGTTCTCGCGGCGCCCCGAGCTCGCGATGGTCCACGCCGACGACGACCGGCTGGAGGCGAGCGAGCGGCGGACCCGCCCCGACTTCAGGCCGGTGCTCGGTCCGGAGCTGCTCCGGAGCAGGAACGCGCTGCGCGGGCTGGTCGCCGTCCGTCGCGCGGAGGCGCCGGCCGTCACTAGCGTGGACGATGCCGGCCTGTACGGATGGGCGCTCGGGTGCATGTCCCGCCTCGCCCCGTCACGGGTGGGCCGGCTGCCCCTGGTGCTCGCGAGCCTCGACGCCCCCGCGGTGGTCGACGAGGCGGGCGAGCGGGAGGCCCTCGTGCGTCACCTTGGGGCGCAGGGCACCGCCGCCGACGTCGTCTCCGGCCTCGCCCCCGGGCTGCACCACGTGCGGTACCGCCTTCCCGAGCCCGTGCCCCGGGTGACCATCGTGGTCCCGACGCGGAACGCCCGGGCGCTGGTGGAGCAGTGCGTCCGCAGCGTCCGGCGTTTCACCCGGTACCCGAGGTACGAGATCCAGCTGGTCGACAACGGCAGCGACCAGCCCGACGCGCTCACGGCGTTCGACGCCCTCGCCCGCGCCGGCGACGTCGTGCTCCACCGGGATCCCCGGCCGTTCAACTTCCCGGCGCTGAACAACGCCGCCGTCGCCCGCACCGACGCCGAGGTGCTCTGCCTCCTCAACAACGACGTCGAGGCGCTCCACCCCGAGTGGCTGGAGGAGATGGTCTCGGTGGCGATTCAACCGGGCGTGGGCGCCGTCGGAGCCAAGCTCCACTACCCGGACGGCCGGATCCAGCACGCAGGGGTGGTGGTGGGGCTGCACGCCTCCGCCGCCCATGCCTACGCCGGCGCTCCGGGAGATGCGGCAGGCCACGCGCAGCAGCTCCTGGTCCGCCGCGAGATCTCGGCGGTGACCGCGGCCTGCCTGGTGGTGCGACGCGCGCTCTACCTCGAGGTGGGCGGCCTCGACGAGGAGGCCTTCCCGGTCGCCTTCAACGACGTGGACTTCTGCCTGAAGCTCCGCGAGCGTGGGTACCGCAACGTGTGGACGCCGCATGCCCGCCTCGTGCACCACGAATCCGCCAGCCGGGGGAGGCGGCTGGGTCCCGCCCAGAAGGCGAGGGCCGATCGCGAGCTGGCCGTCCTCCGCGCTCGCTGGGCAGAGGCCCTGATCGAGGACCCGTACCTCAGCCCCAATCTCTCGCTGAGCTCGAACGTGCCCCGGCTGGCGTGGCCTCCGCGCGAGCGACGACCTTGGTCCAGCTGACGTGGCCCTGATCCGCATCGGCATCGTGCTGTTCGAAAACGTCCCGGCCGAGGTGAAGCGACTCGGCCGGTCCATCGAGGCCGCCGAGCTTCCGCCCGGCCTGACGCTCGAGACGCGCGTGCTCGACAACTCGGCAGACGCGCGACTGGAGAGCGTGGTCCGTGGGGTCCTCGGCGGGAACGCCTACGCCTGGGTCGGCGCGAACCGGGGCTACGGAGCCACCCACAACCTCGGCATGCGCGAGGCCTTCGTCGCCGGCGCTGCGGGCTACCTCTGCCTCAACCCGGACGCCGTGCTCCATCCCCGGTGCGTCGCCGAGCTGTGGAGCGTCGCGAGCGAGCCGGACACCGGCCTCGTGGACGCCCGGACGTTTCCGGAGGAGCACCCCAAGCCGTACGACCCCACCACCGGCGAGACTCCGTGGTGCACCGGGACGGCGCTGCTCGTTCGTCCCGCCGCGTTCACTGCGACGGGAGGATTCGACGAGGCCCTGTTCATGTACGGCGAGGACGTGGACCTCTCCTGGCGGGTGCGCGCCGCCGGCCTCCGGGTGGCAACCGCGGCCGGCGCGCTCGTGGGCCACTGGGTGGAGCACCGCGCGCTGACGCTCGAGCGCGAGCTGCGCGTCCTGTGCAGCGCCGCGTACCTGGGACGGAAGTGGGGGAACGCCGGGTTCGCGTCGCGGTACGAGCGCCTGTACCTGACCCGGGCGGGACGGTCGATGGAGCTCCCGACACCGCAGCTCGTTCCACCCCTCGGCCGCCGGGTCGCGGACTTCGGGCACGGCGTGCGCTTCGCGAGGTCCCGTTGGTGAGCGCCCGCGTCCACGTCCACCTCGTCGCCTGGACCGAGGAGCCCTGGGACCTGGAGGAGAGCCTCTTCTCGCTCGCGACCCAGGAAGGCGTCGAGCTCACCGCATCGGTCGTGGTTCCTCCGGCGCTCGAGCCCTTCGCTCGCGAGGCGTCCGCGCGGATCGCCCGGCTCGGCGCTCCGCTGACGCTCCGGATGGGTCCCCCGTCCGGCTGGCCTCCGGACGTGAAGGCGGTGGCGGTCTGGGCGGCGGGAACGGTCGCGGTCCCGGACCACCTGGCACGTGCGCTCGCCTCGCGCGATTCGGCGAAGGTGGTCGCGGTCGCTCCGGTGCGCCGTGTGCTGCGCCGTGCGGTGTCCGGCCGTCCCCCCTACGTCGTGCGGAAGACGCGGCGGTTCACCTCGGCCGAGCCCTCGGTCGACGAGCTTGCCCGGGATTCGGCGTTCCTCGGCCGCTGCGTCGTCCCCTCGGCGCGAGCGCCCGGGTGGATCCCCGCGTCGGCCGAGGAGCACCGCCGCTGGGCCGACGAGGTCTGGGCGACGGGGCCGGTGGCCCGCGTCCCGGGGCCTCCCGCGGTCGACCTGCCGGACCTCCGCACGCGCCGGGCCGTCCGTTCGCCCGGCGACGTGCGCGACGCCCTCGCCGATCTGCGCTACCAGGCGCCGCGCTGGCTCGAGCGCCGGGCGCCGCTCGTCTTCACCCGGCTCCGCCGCGCGTTCCACCGCTTCCGCGACGGGACTCACTGATCGCGGAAGAGGTCGAGGTGTCGAGCCTCGAGGAAGTCGAGCTTCCGGGAACGACGTAGGGGACGTACCGCGAGGAGCCCCTCGTCGCGAGACCGGTGCAGACCCGTCCCACCGCGGTGTTCACCGCGAAAAGCCCGGTCACGC
>CAZDSB010000026.1:0-3967 GCA_964507515.1 uncultured Myxococcaceae bacterium | reverse complement strand
CCCGGCGCGAAGTGCAAGATCGGGATCATGCCCGGGCACATCCACAAGCCGGGGCGGATCGGCGTCGTCTCGCGCTCCGGGACGCTGACCTACGAGGCCGTGTTCCAGCTCACCCAGCTAGGGCTTGGGCAGTCGACGGCGGTCGGCATCGGCGGTGACCCGGTGAACGGGACGGACTTCGTGGACTGTCTCAAGCTCTTCAACGCGGACCCCGAGACTGACGCGGTCATCATGATCGGCGAGATCGGCGGGAGCGCCGAGGAGACGGCTGCGCAGTACATCGGCAAGGAGTTCAAGAAGCCCATCGCCGGGTTCATCGCCGGCGTCTCGGCGCCGCCGGGGAAGCGGATGGGACACGCCGGGGCGATCATCGCCGGCGGGAAGGGCACGGCGGCGGAGAAGATCAAGGCGATGGAGGCGGCCGGAGTCCTGATGGCGCCCTCGCCGGCCGAGCTCGGCACAACCTTGCAGGCCGCGCTGCAGCGTGGTCGGCGCTAGACACGAAGGAACGGAACGGACATGGCAACTGAGCGCACCCTCTCCATCATCAAGCCCGACGGACTGGAGAAGGGCATCATCGGGAAGATCGTCGCCCGCCTCGAGGAGAAGGGCCTCAAGCCGATCGCGATGCGGATGCAGCACCTGTCGCAGCGTGACGCCGAGGGCTTCTACGCGGTCCACAAGGCGCGGCCGTTCTTCAAGGACCTGGTGACCTTCATGACCTCGGGGCCGGTGGTCCTGATGGTGCTCGAGGGAGAGAACGCCATCGCGAAGAACCGCGAGGTGATGGGCGCGACGAACCCGGCGAACGCCGCGCCAGGGACGATCCGGAAGGACTTCGCGACCGACGTGGAGAAGAACACCGTCCACGGCTCCGACAGCCCAGAGAACGCGAAGATAGAGATCGCCTACTTCTTCCGCGAGACGGAAGTCACCCCGTACGCGTCGAAGCGGTAGACGGTCAGTTGCCACCACACGAGTAGGTTCCCCGGTCGTTCTTCAGGCACTCCGTAGTGTGCGGGCCAGGGCCGGAACAGAAGCCGATCGTGCACCCCGCAGACGTGTACCCGTCGATCAGCGGATCCAGGGTGCTGGCCCTTTTCGGCTCGAGCATGCCCAGGTACGCGACCCAGCAGAGCGTCTCCGGTGCCGAGCTTCCGGCCTGGGCGGCGACGAGGGGTCGCTGAGCCGTGCACGGGGAGACCGCTCCAGGGGTACACGCGGTCGCCGCGCGAAAGGCAGTGAGGTAGGCCGACGCGAGCTTGCCGCACTCCGACGCGCTGCCGATCTCCCTTTCTCCCAAGTTCCATCATCTTCGCCGCGCGGAGAAGTCCGGACCGCCGGACTGTCGCGAACAGCACGTCGCCGAGCGGGCGACTCGCGAGCGCCGCCGGCGATGTGGTGCGCGTGCACCACGAGCCCGCGGCGTCCGGATCTGCCCTGGGGGGACGCGGGTCACCCGGGCGTCGCTCGGGTCGAATCGACCGGCCTGCGCGCATTTCCGGCGCTCGGAGTTTCCGGAGTCGAGGCAACGTCGCGCCGAGCCGTCCGGGCAATTTCGAGTCCCGCACTCCGGAATCTCTCGCCACCTCCGAGGTAGGCCAGCTCCCTCGGCACCCCGCCACGGCACGCCGCGACGCCAGGGTCGTTCAGGCACGCAGAAGACCCTTCGTGGCCCGCGTCCTCTCGAGGCGAGGTCGCGTCGCAGGACCCCCTCAGCCATGACGCCCTCAGCCGACCTCGACCGCGATCCCGAAGTTGTCCCGGAACGCGCGTGCGCCGTCCACCGTGACCCGCAGCGCCCGGGTCCCGGCCTTCCTCCGCACCCAGCCGAGCTCCAGCAACCCCTTCGTCAGCCCCACGCCCAGCGGTCCCGCCAGGTGGTCACGCCGCTCGGTCCAGTCGAGGCACGCGCGGCCCTCGATCGGGACGTCTGCGTCCTCGATCAGCCCGAGGCCGGCACCCGTCCGCTGGCCAGTGCCAGTCAGGGTGTACTGCGTTCCCTCTCGCCGGACCCAGCGGCGCTCGACCATCGCCTCGACCAGGCAGACCCCGAGCTGACCGGCGAGGTGCCGGTAGCAGGTGCGCGCCCGGCGAAAAGCGGCGTCTTCGGGGTCGACGCTCGTGTCCCGCGCCGGCCGCGTCGTGAGCAAAGACAGGCTCTCGAACGCGCGCGCCACCGCGTCGCTCGCGAGCCGGTGGTAGCGATGCCGCCCGTGCTGCTCGACGCGCAGGAGCCCGCCACGGGTCAGCAGCGCCAGGTGCTCGCTCCCGGTCGAGGGCGAGACCCGGGCGATGCGCGCCAGCTCGGTGGCCGGCCGCGCCTGCCCGTCCATCAGCGCCGAGACGATCGAGACCCGCGCCGGCTCGGAGAGGAGCGCCGCGGCGGCGGCAATGTCGAGGCGGCTCGCGGGCCGGAGGTCGTCGTCCATGCCCACGAAGCTAGCTCCGGGGCTCCCCGGATGCTTCGGCGCAGGCCGAAACGTCACGGCCGGACGCGAAGGCCCGGCCGTTCGTGCCACCGAGGACGCCGGGGACGCTTCAGCTCTTGGTGATGTCGACCAGCCGGCCGCGCTCGCCGATCCAGCGCTTCCGCTCGAAGGCCGAGCGGTTCTTGTTGCAGACCAGCTGGAAGGCGGTCGATCCACCGCGCTCGGCGATGATCACGCTCCAGGCCAGGAAGATCTCCCACAGCCGGAACCACCGCTCGCCGTAGCCCTGGACGACCTTGTCCCGGTTGGTGAGCCAGTTCCGGTACCAGCGATCGATCGTCAGCGAGTAGTGGATCCCGATGTTCTCCACGCTGTGGATCTCGAACCCCGCGCGCTCGAGGTTGTTGCACACGAAGCTGAGCGGCATCGAGGCGTCCGCGCCGGGGAACACGTACTTCGACATGAACATGCCCCAGGTGAAGTCCTCGGCCGTCCAGTTCCGGCGCAGCCCGGCGATCTGGAGGAACAGGATGCCGTCGTCCTCGAGCATGCTGTTCAGCTGCCGCATGAAGGTCTGGAACTTCCGGATGCCGACGTGCTCGGCCATCTCCAGCACGGTGATCTTGTTCCACTTCTGCCGGGGGATGTCCCGGTAGTCCAGGGTCAGGATGCGCGCTCGGTCGGAGACACCGTACTTGGAGATGCGCTCGGTGCCGAACTCGGCCTGGCGCGCGGCCAGGGTCACGCCCGTGGCGTCCGCCCCGTGCTCCTTCGCCATGTGCGCGACCAGGGTGCCCCAGCCGCAGCCGATGTCGAGCAGCTTCTCGCCGGGCTTCAGCTGGATCTTCTTCGCGACCACCTCGAGCTTCCGCCGCTGCGCATCCTCGAGCGTGTCCGCCGGGCTCTCGAAGAAGGCGGATGTGTAGACCATGATGTCGCCCAGGAACGCATTGAAGAAGTCGTTCCCACGATCGTAGTGACCGGTGACGGTCTTCCGGTCCGCGGCCTGGGTGTGGATCAGGACCGAGGGGATGAACCCGCCGACCAGGAACTTCACCTGCTCCCACGTGAGCCGGTAGTTGAGGACGTCCTCCTTGCGCCGGAAGAACGTCTGCAGATCCCCGCTGACCTGGATCTCGCCCTTGACGTACTGCTCCACGAAGGAGCTCATCGGGAGCTTCTTCCCGTTGGGGGTGGCGAGGTCGATGGCTGGCGCGGCCGCGGAGGGCTGCAGGGCTGTTGTCACGGAGGCTCCTGGAACTTGGGAAGTCGGGTGCAATAGGAAAGACCCCAGACTACCAGCCCTGTTGCGCTCCCGTTGTCCTAAGTTTGGCCGGCCGGTAGGACCCGGGGTCTAGAACGCCAGGAGAATGAGCGGGGCGATTCCCCAACTCTTGTATGGGGTATCCAGGATGGTGTCGTACGTCACGCTCACACCGAGCGCGAAGGACGGGCTGAAGAACATGATGAACCCGCCCCCGGCACGCAGCGCGAGCCCGCCTGCCGAGTACCCGAGGGGCCCCCCGACGTGGCCA
>CAZDSB010000025.1:0-4461 GCA_964507515.1 uncultured Myxococcaceae bacterium | reverse complement strand
TTCATCACCGGAGCGACCGGCTTCGTGGGCCGCGCCCTCGTGCTGGCGCTCTCGGGCCGCGGCCAGGACGTCATCGCCGCGAGCCGAGGGGCCGGGCAAGCACGCGCCGGCGTCGAATGGCGTTCCTTCGATCTCCTCCGTCCGGACACCCATCCGGCCGCGCTCGCGGACGCCGGCGTCGCTTACTACCTCGCGCACAGCATGGGGGGTGGGCACGCGGACTTCCGCGCTCTCGAGCGCCGAGCTGCAGAGGCCTTCGTCCGCAGCGCCGCCAGGGCTGGCGTTGAGCGCATCATCTATCTCGGCGGCCCTCAACCCCTGGCAGCTCCGTCGGAGCACCTCCGGAGCCGTCTCGAGGTAGGGGAGATCCTGCGCGCGGGCCCGATTCCCGCCGTGGAGCTTCGGGCCTCGATGGTGATCGGGAACGGGAGTGCCTCGTGGCAGATCGTGCGCGACCTCGCGATGCGACTACCGGTCATGGTCCTTCCGAAGTGGCTCAGGTCCCGCACGCGCCCGGTGGCCCTCCCCGACGTGATCGCCGCTCTGATCGGCGCCGCCGAGCTTCCGCTCGAGCGCAGTGCCTGGTTCGACCTCCCTGGGCCCGAGATCTTGAGCGGTCGGCAGATCCTCGAGCGCATCGGCGCCCTGCGTGGGCGGCGCATCCTCGCCGTCGACGTCCCCCTGCTCACTCCGCGGTTGTCGGCCCTCTGGCTGAAGCTGGTCACTCGAACCGACTACACGCTGGCGCGGGAGCTGGTGGCGGGACTGGGCGAGGACCTCCTTCCGAAGGACGAGCGGTTCTGGCAGCTCATCGGCCACACCCGACTCGTGTCGTTCGACGAGGCTGCCCGCCACGCCCTGGCCGACGATCAACCGCGGCCCGGCGTCGGGGAGCGCTTCGCTCGGGTCGCGGAAAAGCTCGTGGACCTCACGGGAGTGCGGAGGCGTCGTGGATGAGGGCGCCGGCGTCGGTGCTTCCTCACGGAGCATGACCTGGCGCTTGGCGATGCTCGCAATGGCCGCGGCGGCGTGGCTCGCGGGATTTGCGGTCCTGCCTCTCCTCGCCTCCTGGACTTCCTTTGCGGTCGCCGGCCCGACGCTCACAGGGCTGGCACTCTTCACCGATGCCGAGACGCGCGCGCTGCTGCGCCCGTCGTTTCTGAATGTGGCGCTCGGGCTCGGCGTGGGCCTTCTCATGGCTGCGCTCACGCACGTCGCGTTCGGTGCGGTGACGCCGTTCCTGCCGCAGGCTGTGACCGCCACCGAGCGGCTGTTCGACCTCCTCCACGTCGGCAACTTCACGCCGGCCACACGCGCCGGCCTCATTGTCGTCGTCGCCACCTCCGAGGACGTGATCTTTCGCGGCGCCCTCGCGGGCCGCTCGCGCGGGCGAGACGACGCTCCGCTCCACCGGCCCGGTCGAGACGATCTCCGCCGAGTCGTCTTGCTGGCGGCCGTCTACGCCCTGGCCACGACGACGCTTGGGAGCAGTCTCCTGGTGATGTGTGCCTTCGGCTGCGCAGTCGTCTGGGGCCTGCTGCGCGTGGCGACACGATCGCTCGTGACGCCGATCGTGGCGCACGTTGTCTGGGACCTGCTCGTCCTCGTCGTGTGGCCGCTCGTAGGCCCTGGGGCGTCGCCGGTCCCACAGCGGATCTAGGGCGCGAATTCGGCACACCCTCCGGAATCCACGGTGCAACCGACCCGATTGACGCGCTTCGAGAACTGGGGAACTAGGATTCGAACCTAGATAGCCAGATCCAGAATCTGGCGTCCTGCCGTTAGACGATTCCCCAAGACCACTACGCCTTCTTCGGCGTCGACTTCTTCTTCGGCGCCTTCGCCGGGACACCGTCCGGCGGTACCACGTACACCCGAACCTCGTCGTTCGCCTCGTACACGTTGAGGCCCGACCATCCCTTGCCGGACGGGTTGGCGATGTGAATCGCCTTCACGCCCGGCTGGTTGACGATCGACCGGCGGGAATACGTCGCCGTCGGATAGACCGTCTTGAAGTACTTCAGCGTGGCCTCCCAGTCCTGCGGACACCGGTACCGCCGCTCGCCCACCTTCGAGGACCTGTCCGGCAGCTGCACGCCGTCCAGAAGCTCCGCCCGCGCCACACCGCCGGTCAGTAGCACCAGCGCCGTGGCCACCGCCCACGCCGAGCGCGGCTTATAGAAACCGACCCCCGGGGTGTCAAGGCGAGCCACGGAGCCTCCAGTCTAGTGCAGCGCCGCGTCGATCCGCGCCAGCGCCTCGTCCTTGCCGAGCAGCTCCAGCGTCTCGCCGATCGGCGGGCTGACGGTCGAGCCCGTCACCGCCACCCGGATCGGCTGCGCCACCTTGCCCATGCCCACCCCCGCGGTCTCCGACAGACCCTTGAGCAGCAGGTCGATCGACGCCGCCGCCCACGGGGTCACGGCGGCCAGCTTCTCCCGCGACTTCCGCAGCAGCGCCTTCGCCGGCTCGTCCAGGTGCTTCGCCACCGCCTTCGGGTCCATCTCCGGACGCACGAAGAATGGGCGCGCGAGCTCGGCCATCTCCACCAGCGTCTTGCTCCGCTCTCGCAGCGCGAGCACCACCCGCGGCAACCGCGGATCGCCCGCGGCGTTCGCCCCGCGCTCGGCGAGGAAAGGCACGAGCCGGTTTGCAACGTCGGCCTCGGGCAGCGACTTCAAGTAATGCTGGTTCAGCCAGAGCAGCTTCTCGGGATTCCACACCCCCGAGGTGCTCCCCACGTGGTCGAAGCCGAACCACTGGACCATCTGCTCGCGGGAGATGATCTCGTCGTTCCCGTGGCTCCAGCCGAGCCGCGCGATGAAGTTCAGCAGCGCCTCCGGAAGAATGCCGTTCCTCTTGTGCAGCATCACGTCCGCCTCCGGGTGGCGGCGCTTGCTCAGCTTCTCCCGGTCCGGGCCGAGGATCAGCGGCAGGTGCGCGAACGCCGGCGGCGTCCAGCCCAGCGCGCGGTAGACCAGGATCTGCGGAAAGGTCGAGTTGATGTGCTCCTGGCCGCGGATGACCAGCGTCATCTCCATCGCGTGGTCGTCCACCACCGCGCCGAAGTTGTAGAGCGGGATGCCGTCCGACCGGAGCATCACGAAGTCGTCCAGGTCGCTGGTCTGCTTGGAGATCTTCCCGATGACCCGATCCTCGAAGGTCAGGGTGTCGTCGGCGTGCGGCACCCGGAACCGCACGACCGCCGTCCGTCCCGGCACGGGTTCGGTGCGGTCCCGGCAGGTGCCCTCGTACTTGTAGGGCCGCTTCTGCCGCTCGAAGACCTTCCGTCGCTCCTCCAGCTCCTCCTTGGTGCAGTAGCAGAGGTAGGCCTTCTTCTCGGCGATCAGCCGGTCGGCGGTGGCGCGGTAGCTGGGGAGCCGCTCGGTCTGGAAGTAGGGCGCGTACGGGCCGCCCACCTCGGGGCCCTCATCCCACTCGAGGCTCAGCCAGCGGAGCCCCTCGAGGATCGCCTGCACCGACTCGGCGGTGGAGCGCTCGCGGTCGGTGTCCTCGATCCGCAGCACGAACCGGCCGTGGTTCCGGCGAGCGTCGAGCCAGTTGAACAGCGCGGTGCGCGCGCCGCCGATGTGCAGGTACCCGGTGGGCGAGGGAGCGAACCGGACGCGGAGAGGGGTGGCCATGACGGAAACGGCGGGATTAACAGCGCCCCCCCGGGGGGGTCAACGCGGCCCGTGCCCACCCGTGGTACGCGTCGGGGGCGTGAGATTCGTCGCCGTCGTCGTCGCCGCCGCGGCCCTGCTCACCGGCGCGACCGTCCCCTACGTCCGCAGCCGGACGGATGCCAGCGCCCCGGACGGCGGGCACTGCCTCGGGTGGCCGGCGGGCACTGTCGAGTTCCGGGAAAACGTCGACGGCGTTCCCGATGCCGGGGAGGACGGATTTGCGGCGATGGACCGTTCACTCGGCACGTGGGCGACAGCGATGAACGACTGCGGCAATCTCACGCTGCGCATGGGCACCAGGACCGCCACCCGGACCGTCGGCTTCGACGACCAGAAGGGCGCGACGAACGAGAACGTTCTGCTGTTCCGCACTCGCCTGTGCATCGACTTCGTCTCGCCTTCGGACGCCTGTTATGCGCAGGGAACCTGCGCCAACACCTACGACTGCTGGGACTACAGCGCGGGGACGCTCGCCATCACCACCACCACCTTCAACATGAGGACCGGTCGGCTGTACGACGCGGATCTGGAGATGAACGCCAGCGTCCATGACTTCACGACCATCGACTCCCCGCCCTGCACGGCACTGGGCCAGACCGGGTGCGTGTCGACCGACGTCCAGAACACGGTGACCCACGAGTTCGGGCACGCCCTGGGCCTGGCGCATTCGCCGGACCCCCGCTCGACCATGTTCGCCGGCGCCGACCTGGGCGAGACCTCCAAGCGCGTTCTGGACGACGGGAGCGTCGAGTTCGTCTGCACCGCATACGCAGCT
>CAZDSB010000024.1:0-2779 GCA_964507515.1 uncultured Myxococcaceae bacterium | reverse complement strand
TTCCCAGGCACCCCGCGCCTGCCATGCCCACGACCGCCATCGACACCAACACGCTCCACCTCATGGCCGCTTCCCCTGCACGAGGGCCTCCGGATGTCGTTCGAGGTAATCGGTCAGCAGACGCACCGACCGTGATGCCTCTCTGAGATCGCGTAGGGCGTGCGGCAGCTCCCCGCTTCCCGTGGCCGAGGTTCCCAGGAGGCCGGACGTCGCCGACAGGGTCTTTTCCAGCTGCACGGAGGCGCCCTGGAGGCTCTGCATCGTCGGGCCGATGTGCGTGCTCGCCTCGCGGGTGAGGACGTCCAGGTTCTTGATGGTCTCCGACAGCTCCGGCGAGCGGAGGACCTGGTTGGCTCCCTGGACGAGACTCCGCGCGTCGGCGAGCAGCCGGGTCGCGGACTCGGTCATGTCGTCGAACCCGCTCCCGGACACCGTGGGGAGCTCCGGGAACTTCCCGCCCAGACCGAGGCGCGCCTTCGGAGAGCGAGGATGGAACGCGAGCGAGACGATCTTGTGGCCGGTCAAGAGACTCCCCGTGTCCAGCTCGGCGCGGAGACCCCGCGCCACCAGCAGCGCCATCTGCGCGTCGGTCGACTGCTGGAGCCTCTGACCCTCGGTCGGGAGCTCGCCCTCGTGGAGGAGCACCTTCTCCGGGTCGAGCGTCAGGACGACCGGAACGCGGAGCTGCCCCGCCTCGCCCTCCAGCCGCACGTCGGTCACTCGCCCCACGCGGATGCCGAGCAGCTCGACCGGTGTACCCACGTCGATGCCGCGCACTGATCCGCCGAAGTGCGCCAGGTACGAGACCTGCGGCCCGTAGGGCATGCTCTGGGCCGCCTCCTTGTCCGCGTACAGCTCGAACTCGCTGTCCTTGGGAACGGGCGAATCGCTCGCACCCTCGGGCCGGGTGTCGAAGGCGATGCCGCCGAGGATGACCGCCTGCAGCGACTCGGCCCGCGCCTTGAAGCCCGCGCCGCCGGTGCTGATCTCGACGCCCGAGGCATTCCAGAAGCGCGTCTCGGGCCGGACCAACCCGTCGTGCGGACCCCGCACGAAGACGTTCACCGCCACGCTCTGCCCGTCGGGAGCCAGGGTCGCGCCGAGCACCTCTCCGACCGAGACGCCGCGGTAGTACACCGGCGAGCCGCGGCTCAGCGATCCGAGGGTCTTCGCGCGCAGCACGAAGCTCTTCCCGTCGCCCGACGGCGGAAGCACCGGCGGATCCTCCAGGCCCTTGAAGCTCTCGGTCCGGCTGCCGCGTCCGGGCTCCAGCTCGATGTAGGCGCCCGAGAAGAGCGTGCCCAGTCCCGAGACCCCGCCGACGCCCAGCCGCGGCCGCACCACCCAGAAGCGCGTCCCGGTGGTGAGGTGCTCCTTGAGGTCGCTGCGCATCCGGGCATGGACCTCGACCCGGCTGAGGTCGCGGCTCAGGTCCAAATACTCGACCAGGCCCACCTCGACGTTGCGGAGCATCACCTTGGTCCGCCCCGCATCGATGCCCTCGGCACTGGAGAAGGTGATGGTGATCAGCGGGCCGCGCTGGTTGTACGTCTTCCATCCCAGCCAGCCCGCGATCGCCACCGCGGCGATCGGCACGAGCCAGATGGGCGCGAACCGGCGCCGCTGGACACGGGCCTCGCGAACGTCGGTCATCCGTTCCTCCCCTCCACTGCGTCCCACATCAGGCGTGGGTCGAAGGCCTCGGCAGCGAACATGGTGATGACGACGACCGCAGCAAAGGCGACCGCTCCGGCCTTGGCCTCCACCGTGGCCAGCACGCCGAACTGCACCAGCGCCACCAGCAGCGAGATCATGAACACGTCGATGTTGGACCAGCGGCCGATGGCGTCGACGACGCGGTACAGCCGCGTGCGGAAGCGCAGCGCCCAGCTCCACCGCTGCCGGACGGAGACCACGAACCAGGTCAGGCTGAGCAGCTTCAGCACCGGAACCAGCACGCTGGCGAAGAGGACGATGATCGCGAGCGGCCAGTATCCACGGCGCGCCAGCTCGCCGATGCCGGTGATGATGGTGTCCGGCGTCGGGTGGCCGAGCCTCCCCACCGCCATGATGGGGAGGATGTTGGCGGGGAAGTAGAGGGCCGCGCCGGCGATGACCAGAGCCACGGTGCGGTTGATGCTGTCCCGCTTTCGGCGCCGGAGGGGACAGCGGCAGCGCGGACAACGAGCCCCCTCCGCCAGACCGGTCAGGAGATCGCACTGCGGGCACGCCATCGTCGGACCGGGACCGCGCACCGGTGCGGGCGGGCGAATCGCGTCCCACACGTGACGGCGGTCCAGCGCCTGGTCCACCAGAAAGGTGAGGAGTGCGGTCGCCGCGACCGCCCAGCCTCCGATGCCGATCTTCACCCGACCGAGCTCCTCGAGCCGGGTGAACGCCACGAAGCCGCCGATGACGTACACCTCGAGCATCGCCCAGGAACGCAGCCGCTCGGCGAGCCGGAACAGCGGTCCGAGCTCGCGCGCCCGCCGTCCGGCACGGACGTGGAACAGCACGTACGCCACGGCGGTCAGCCAGAGCAGCGGGAAGACGATGGAGAAGAACGACACGAGCAGCCCGAGCGCCGGCATCTGATCCGAGATCAGTGCCCGGGGGCCGCTGACCAGGAGGTTGTCGCGGTGCCGGCCCGCGAGGTTGACGTCGATGATGGGAAAGGCGTTGGCGATCAGCCCGGAGAGGACGCCTGCCAGCGCGAGGGCCAGGGGCGTCGAGTCGGGCGGCTCACGGCGGTCGAGCACGGCATCGCACCGGCAGCAGC
>CAZDSB010000023.1:0-19283 GCA_964507515.1 uncultured Myxococcaceae bacterium | reverse complement strand
CGCATCGTCGACGGGGACGCGATCATGGCCATCTGCACCGGCGAGCTGGTCGCCCGTGACCGCCTCCGGACCCGGACGCTGGTGACCACGGTGATGTCGAACGTGGGTCTGGAGCGGGCGGTGAGCCGCTGGGGCGTGCAGGTCGTCCGGACGAAGGTGGGCGACCGGTACGTGGTGGAGGAGATGCGCCGGGCGGGTCACAGCCTGGGCGGCGAGCAGTCCGGACACCTCGTCTTCCTGGACCACGCGACGACCGGGGACGGGACGCTCGCGGCGCTGCAGCTCCTGGCGGTGATGTGCCGACAGCAGAAGCCGCTGTCGGAGCTCACGAGCATCTTCGAGCCGGTGCCCCAGACCCTGCTCTCGCTCGTGGTCAAGGAGCGGAAGGACCTCGAGGGGCTCCCCGGCGTGACCGCGGCGATCGACGCGGTGCGCGCCAAGCTCGGCAAGGACGGGCGGGTGTTCGTGCGCTACAGCGGGACCGAGCCGAAGGTGCGGATCCTCATCGAGGGTCCGGACAAGGCGCGGAACGAGGAGCACGCGCAGACCATCGCCGCTGCACTGACTGCCGCGCTTGGCTGAATCCCGCGGGCCCTCGGTCTTGACAGCTGCCTAGGCTCGGGGCTCGCGTGGAGGCGTGAGCCCATGAGTCGGCGGAATCGTTTCATCGCGGTCGTGCTCCGGCTCTCGTGCCTTCTGGCCGTGTGCTGCACCCACGTGCCCGCCGACCCTGCGCGGCCCGCTGCCGAAGAGAGCGCCGGTGGAGCGAAGGCGGAGCGGATCGCAACTGGCCAGCTCATCACCCCCACGGCGATTCCTCACGCAGTTCAGCAATTCCTGAATCCCGGCCTGACCGCGCATCCGAGCTTCGTCGCCGGGGAGGCGGTGAAGTCGGCGCTCAGCCCGGACGGCAAGACGCTGGCCATCCTCTGCGCCGGTCAGAACTCGCTGAACGATTCGACGGGAGCGATCGACGTCGGCAGCTCGACTCAGTTCGTCTTTCTCTATGACGTGAGCGGCGCCCACCAGGGCTCGCCCGCGCTCCTCCAGGTCATCCAGCAGGCCAACGCTCACGTCGGCCTCGCCTTCGGCCCCGATGGCAGCTTGTACGTGTCCGGGGGCAAGGACGACGCGGTGTATGTCTACGCGCCCGGCGGTGGACGGTGGGCGCTCGCCAAGAAGATCCCGCTCGGGCACTCCGGCAAGGGCCTGGGCATCGAGGTCGAGCCGAATGCGAGCGGCCTCGGCGTCTCCTCCGACGGTGCGACGCTGGTGGTGGCCAACAACTACAACGACTCGATCAGCGTGGTGGACATCGCGACCGGAAGGGTTCGCTACGAGCACGACCTCAGGCCGTACTTCGCGGGGAACGAACGCGCGAACGCCGGAGTGGGCGGCTCCTTTCCCTTCGGGGTGCTCCTGGTTGGAACCGTCGCCTACGTGTCCTCGGACCGAGATCGCCAGGTCATCGTCGTCGACGTGAGCGACCCTCGCAGAGGCAAGCTCGTGGCGCGTGTCCCCCTGGACGGAAACGCTCTGGGGATGGCGTTCGACGCCGCGGGATCGAGGCTCTTCGTCGCCGAGGACAACGCCGACCTGGTCGCGGTCATCGACACGCGGACCAACGCCATCGTGCATACGGTGGATGCCCGTGGCCCCGCGGAGCTGTTCGCCCGCGGCAGGAGCAACGTTCGTTACACCGGGGCCGGAACCTTTGCGGTCACCCTCTCACCCGACCGCCGGACGCTCTACGCGGTCAACTCCGGCTCGAACTCCATCGCGGTCATCCCGCTCCAGGGTGACCACGCCTACCGGGTCATCGGCCTGATCCCCACCGCCTACGAGCCGCACGACGTGACCTTCAGCCTGGACGGCACCTGGATGTACGTCGTCAACGGGAAGAGCGTGACCGGCCCGAACCCGAAGGCACGCTACTCGCAGACGGCCCGCATCACCTCCAGCTCCACGTTGGGTGGCAAGGCTGCGAGCGCGGCGGCGAAGGCGGCGAACCAGTACCAGTTCCAGCTCGAGCGCGCCTCGCTCATCGCTGCGCCCGTGCCGAATCCGGATCAGCTCTCACGGCTCACCCGGGCAGTCGCTGCAAACAATTTCTACGACTCGGAGCGCGCCGAGGACCAGAAGGTGATGCAGGAGCTCGGGCAGCGCATCAAGCACGTCATCTACATCGTCAAGGAGAACCGGACGTTCGATCAGATGCTGGGAGATCTCGGAAATGGCTCCGATGGCGACGCCTCGCTGACTCAGTTCCCGGAGGCCCTCACCCCGAACTTCCACCGCCTGGCACGCGGCTTCGTGACCCTGGACAACTTCACCGATCCGGGGGACGGAAGCATGGATGGCTGGTCCTGGAGCCTCCAGGCACGGGTGACGAACACCGAGACCATCACGCAGCAGATCGCCTACGGCTTCGTGAACCGCGGCCTGTCGTTCGAGTCGACCGGCGAGAACCGGAACGTCCCGGTCAACTTCGCCACGGTCGCCGAGCGCGACGCCGCGGTGGGGCCCGCGGGCACGACCGAGTACACGGCCGCCACCCACGCGTTGCCGGGAGGGACGGAGAACCTCTTGACCGGGACCGGGAACCACGCATCGTCCGACGCGCCGTTCGGAAGAGAGCAGGGCTACATCTTCGAGGCCGTGCTCCGTGCGGGCAGGACCGTCCGGAACTACGGCTTCCTGGTCGAGAACATCGGTCCCAGCTGCAGCGGCGGAAAGTCTCCGCCGTGCCCGGGCGCGGAGCTCATGGACCTGCATCGGCCCGGCCAGGTGCAGGCGGCGCCCCTGACTCGGGCGCTCGTCCCTTTCACCGACCTCTACTTCCGCGGCTACGACCCGAGCTACCCGGACCTCTGGCGGTACGCAGAATGGAAGCGGGAGTTCGTTCAGTTCGTCGCGACCGGGGATCTTCCGAGCCTCACGATGCTGCGGCTCGCCGGCGACCACACCGGCGCATTCGGCACCGCGCAGGCGGGCGTGAACACGCCGGAGACGCAGCTCGCCGACAACGACCTCGCCGTAGGGCTCGTCGTCCAGGCCGTGGCGAACAGCGCCTACGCCAAGGACACGATCGTGATCGTGCTCGAGGACGATTGCCAGGACGGCCCCGACCACGTCGACTCCCACCGGGCGATGGCGCTCATCGTCGGCGCGTACGTGAAGCAAGGCGCGGTGGTCAGCCACGGGTACAGCCAGGTCAGCGCGCTCCGGACCATCGAGGACATCCTCGGAACCGAGCATCTCAACCTCAACACCGCCTTCCAGAGGCCGATGGTCGAGGTGTTCGACCTCCAGGCCCGTCCGTGGACCTACCAGGCGGTGGCGTCGACGGTCCTGAAGCAGACCTCGCTCCGAATCCCGGCCGGGGTCGCGTGGGCCGCGGGCCCCGACGTCCGGCCGAAGCACGACGCCGCTTACTGGGCGAGGGTGACGCGTGGCTTCGACTTCTCCGACGCCGACCGCGTGCCTCCACTTCGCTACAACAAGGTCCTCTGGCGGGGGCTGATGGGCAAGCGCCCGTACCCGGAGCGCGTGGGGCCCAGACGCGAGGACGACGACTGACCGGCGTGGGAGGCAGATGAGCAGCAGCGGATGCCCTCTGTACGGTGCGCCGCGCCCGGCGACTGATTCGGATCGGACCGGAAGTCGCGATAGAACGGCGACACATGGCACAGCGACTCGGCGTCAACGTCGACCACGTGGCCACCCTCCGGCAGGTACGGCGGGCCACCTACCCGGACCCGGTGACCGCCGCGGCGCTCGCCGAGGCCGCCGGAGCCGGGCAGATCACCATCCACCTCCGCGAGGACCGCCGGCACATCCAGGACCGCGACCTCAAGCTCCTCCGCGAGACCTGCCAGACGCTCCTGAACCTCGAGATGGCAGCCACCCAGGAGATGGTGAAGATCGCCTACGAGGTGAAGCCCGACCTCGTGACGCTCGTTCCCGAACGGCGCGAGGAGCTCACCACCGAGGGCGGCCTCGACGTCACCGGCCAGCGCGAGTCACTCACCCAGGCCATCCGGCACCTCAAGGACGGGGACATCGGGGTCTCGCTGTTCATCGACCCCGACCTCGACGCGGTGCGCGCGTCCCACAAGCTCGGCGCCGATCGCATCGAGCTGCACACCGGCCGCTACTGCGAGGCCCGGAACGCCAAGGAGCGCGCCCGGGAGCTGACGCGGGTCGTCGACGCAGCGCGCGCAGGCGGCAAGCTCGGGCTCGGGGTTGCCGCCGGGCACGGCCTCAACTACGACAACGTCGAGGGGATCGCCCGGATCGGCGAGATCGACGAGCTGAACATCGGCCACGCGATCGTCGCCCGGGCGGTGCTGGTGGGCATGGACCGGGCCGTGCGGGACATGCTGGCGCTGATGCGGGGCGACTGACATGGGCGTTCTCGGTCTCGGGATGGATGTCTGCTCGGTGGAGCGGGTGGCCCGCGTGCTCGGCGGACCCAACGGTGCGCGGTTCCGCGAGCGGGTCTACACCCCCACGGAGGTGGCGACCTGCGAGGGCCGGTCGGACGCGGCCACCGCGTACGCGGCCCGCTTCGCGGCGAAGGAGGCTCTGGTCAAGGCCCTCGGCGCACCGCCGGGCCTCCGCTGGCGCGACATGGAGGTCGTCAAGGCCTCGAACGGCGCGCCCGGATTCACGCTCACCGGCGTCGCCTTCCGCGAGGTCGCTGCCCGCGGCGCGCGCGTCCTCCTCGCCCTGACGCACGACGCGGGCGTCGCGGCGGCGACCGTCGTGCTGGACCACGCCTGATCAGGAGCCGAGGATCCGCTCACGGGGCGACGATGTCCGCCTTGCTGCAAGGTCCGTCCGGGGTGGGCCCCGCCGTGCACAGGTCGAAGGCACACCGTCCCTCGCCCAGCAGGAAGGTCAGGGTCTTGCCTCCGGCCTTCTGGTACAGCGCCCAGGTGCTCGGGACTCCCTTGAGGCTGAAGACCGCGAGCTTGCTGCCGGAGTACTCGTACATCGCGATCAGCCGGGCGCCGTCGAGCTCGATGTCGATTGAGAAATGACGCCTGGCCCCTTCGACCTCCCGCTCGTAGGACTGGAACGCTCGCTCGACGGCGAGGTCGCAAGGATCGAGGCCGCCCTTGTCCAGGCGCCTCTTGGCGAGCTCTGAACGCGCCTTCCAGGTGGCCTCGACGGGATCGGCAGGCGTCGTCGCGGGCTGACCGGAGGCAACGGCGTTCCCCGCGAGCCCGGCGAGCAGGGCGAGGCGCTTCAGCGCGCGGTTCATGTGCGCAAGCTACGCGGTTCGGTTTCGACGAGCCACACCGCGAGCTTCGACCGACACTCGCGACCGGACAGTGACGGAAGCCTGGCGTCGATCGCCTCCCGAACTTGCGGCCCTGGCCCTTCGGCTGCACGCTCCGGGACGACCGCCATGCAGCCGCTCCTCACCGCTGCCGAGACGCGCGCCGCCGAGGCCGAGGCCGAGCGCCGCGGTCTTCCCGCGTCCATCCTGATGGAGAACGCCGGGACCGCGGTGGCCGACGCGGCGCTGGCGCTCGGCGACCCGGCTGGCCGATTCCTCGTGGTCGCGGGGCCCGGAAACAACGGCGGTGACGGCTACGTCGCTGCCCGCAAGCTCCACGCTGCCGGACGTCAGGTCGACGCCTGGGCGGTCGGAGATCCGGCGCGCCTGAAGGGCGACGCGGCGCGGAACCACGCTGCGGTGGAGCAGGCGGGAATTCCGGTTCACTCCTCCGCCGCGGCGCTGCCCCTCCGTCGCGGCGACGTCGTCGTGGACGCGCTGTTCGGCACCGGTATCGCCCGCGCGCCCGACGGGGCCCCGGCCGACGCAATCCGGGCAATTCAGCGGTGGCACGCCGACGGCGTCCGCGTCCTCGCGGTGGACCTCCCCTCCGGCCTCTCCAGCGACACCGGGCGCGCGTTCGAGCCGGGCGTCACCGCGGACCTCACCGTGACCTTCGGAGCCCTCAAGCTCGGGCTCGCGCTCGAGCCGGGCGCCACGCTCGCCGGCCGCGTCGAGATCGCGGACATCGGCCTCGCCGCCCTCGCGCCGTCCACCTGGCTGCTCGAGGCGAGCGACGGCCCCCGCTGGCTCCCTCCTCGTCGCTCGGACACCAACAAGGGCACCTACGGACACCTCCTCGTCGTCGCCGGCAGCCGGGGGAAGAGCGGGGCGGCCGCGCTCGCCGGCCTGGCGGCGCTTCGGAGCGGCGTGGGGCTGTGCACCGTGGCCACGCCGGCCGACGCGCTCTCGGACGTGCAGGGCCACGCGCCGGAGCTGATGGGCGTGGCGCTCCCGGCCGCGGCCGTGCTCGGACCCACGCACCTGGACGCGCTGCTCGCGGCGGTCGAGGGCAAGGACGCGCTCGTCATCGGCCCCGGAATCCCCCGCGGTCCGGAGACTCACCTCCTGCTCGAGGCGCTGCTCGGCCGGCTCGACGTCCCGGTCCTCCTCGATGCCGACGCGCTCAATGCCGTGGCCGGGCACGCCGAACTGCTCGCTCGTAGCCACGCGCCGCTGGTGCTGACGCCGCACCCGGGCGAGATGGCGCGACTCAGCGGGAAGGGCGTGGGCGAGGTGCAGGGCAACCGCATCGGCACGGCGACCGCGTTCGCGCGGAGCCAGCGCACGGTGCTGGTGCTCAAGGGGGCCCGCACCCTGGTGGCCGACCCGTCGGGGCAGGTGCGGGTGAACTCCACCGGCAACCCGGGCATGGCCACCGGAGGCACCGGGGACGTTCTGTCGGGCATGGTGGGCGCCTTCCTCGCGCAGGGGCTCGCACCGCTCGACGCCGCGAGCGTCGGGGTTCTGGCTCACGGGCTCGCGGGCGACGCCGCCGCGCGCCGCTGGGGACGTCTGGGGCTCATCGCCTCGGACCTGACCGCCGCGCTCGGCGAGGTGTGGACCGCATGGGGTCGATGAGCTTCTCCTCTGCGTCGCCCGCGGAGACCCGCGCGCTCGGCGAGGCGCTCGGAAGGGTGCTCCAGGAGGGCGACTTCGTGGGGCTGGTGGGGGACCTGGGCGCCGGGAAGACCGAGCTGGCCCGTGGCATCGCCCGCGGGGTGGGCATCCCGGACGAGGACGTGACCAGCCCCAGCTTCGCCATCGTCCATCAGCACCACGGCCGCATCCGGCTGACTCACGCCGACCTCTACCGGCTCAGCGGGCCGGCCGACCTCGAGGGGACGGGCTTTCACGAGCTGCGCGACGGACCGGCGGCGACGCTGGTCGAGTGGTTCGAGCGCGTGCCCGGCGCTGCGCCGCCCGATGCGATGCGGATCGTCCTGGTCGAGACGTCCGAGACCGCCCGCGAGCTGTTGGTCGCAACCTCCGGCCCGCGCTCCGAGCACCTGCTCCAGCGGTGGAAGGACGAGCTGATCAGCCTCGCCGGCTAGGCTCAGCCCTCGCTGTCGCCCTCCTGCTGCGCCGCGAGGCTGTCGAGCCGCGAGTAGAGCCGCCGGCGGGTGATTCCCAGCAGCCGGGCCGCGGCGCTCTTGTTTCCCCCCGCGCGCTCCATCGCTGCGTGGAGCAGCTCGCGCTCGAAGCCGTCCAGGTCGAACCCGGTCACCAGGAGCTCGAGCACGGCATTCCGGCTCCGCGGCGCGACGCCGAGGGTGAGGTGCTCGGCCTCGATGGAGCCGTCGCCGGCGAGGATCAGCCCGCGCTCCAGCACGTTCTCCAGCTCGCGGACGTTTCCGGGCCAGCTGTGCTGCTCGAGCCGGCTCCGTGCCGCAGAAGAGAGTCTCTCCTCCGGAACTCCGCGCGCCGCGAGGAAGCGAATCACGAGCGGGATGACGTCCTCCGCGCGCTCGCGCAGGGGCGGAACGACGATGTTGAAGACGTTGAGGCGGTAGTACAGATCCTCCCTGAAGGTCCCGGCGCTCACCGCCGCCTTGAGGTCCCGGTTGGTCGCCGCGATGACCCGCACGCTCGCCGTTCGCTCGGTCGTGCTGCCCAGCGGCACGTAGACGCGATCCTGGAGGAACCGGAGCAGCTTGAC
Organism: uncultured Myxococcaceae bacterium; assembly: GCA_964507515.1. Lineage (GTDB taxonomy): Bacteria > Myxococcota > Myxococcia > Myxococcales > Myxococcaceae > RPRB01. The sequence continues at coordinate 11,277 of CAZDSB010000023.1, read as the reverse complement.
CTGCGTGGCCGGCGTGATGTCGCCGATCTCGTCGAGGAACAGCGTGCCGCCCTCGGCGGCCGCGAGGTGACCTAGCCGCCTGAGCTGCGCCCCGGTGAACGCGCCCTTCTCGTGGCCGAAGAGCTCCGACTCGAGCAGCGCCTCCGGCAGCGCCGCGCAGTGCACCTCGACCAGCGGCCCGGTGGAGACCGAGCTGGCGTAGTGGATGCGGCGGGCGATCTGGCTCTTGCCGGTGCCGCTCTCGCCCATGAGAAGGACGGTGGTGAGGGTGGGCGCCACCTTCATCGCAGCGTCGAGGGTCGTGCGCATCGTCTGGCTCTCGGCGACCAGGTGCGGCGTGAGCCGCTCGACGAGCGCCGACGATCTCCTCCGTAGCGCGCGCTGCTCGCAGAGTCGCCGCACCCGGACCCGCAGCTCCTCCATCGAGAACGGCTTGGTGAGGTAGTCCGCGGCGCCGCGCTTCATCGCCTCGACGGCGTTCTCGGTGCTGCCGTGGCCGGTCATGAGGATGACGTCCGGCGCGTCGGCCTGCTGCACCGCCGCGGCGAGCACCGACAGACCGTCCACGTCCGGCATCCGCAGGTCGGTCACCACCACGTCCATCGCGAAGTTCGACATGGCGGTCAGCGCCTGCTTCCCGCCTCCCACCCGCTGGACGTGATGTCCGTCCAGCTCCAGCATCTCGGTGACGATCTTCCCGAGCTTCGGCTCGTCGTCCACCACCAGGATGTCACCCATCACCCGGCCTCCTCTGTACGTGGCAGCTCGATGCGGAAGGTCGCCCCCGGCGTTGCGGGCAGGAGCGCCAGGCTGCCTCCATGGCGCTCGACGATGCGGCGGCTGACTGCGAGACCGAGCCCGTTGCCGTCCTTGCGGCTCGTGGCGAAGGGCTCGAACAAGCGGGAGCGAATGTCCTCGGGAATGCCCGGCCCGTCGTCGGTGACGTCGAGCTGGATCCGTGCTCCCGCGACGGCCGCCCGGAGGCGCACCCGCGTCGCGCCGGCCCGGGCCGCGTTGGCCACGAGGTTCAGGAGCACCTGGCGGAGGCGTCCGCCATCGCCCAGGAAGTGCAGACCCCAGGGAGCCTCGCTCTCGACCTTCACGCCCGTCGCCGACTGGCTCGCACGGGCGGCATCGTCGAGGAACGAGGAGACCTCGATGTCGACCCCGGCCAGCGGCCGGTCGCTGGAGAGGTCCAGGAAGTCGTCGGTCAGCCTGCGCAGCCGAGCCACCTCGCAGAGGATGTCCGTCAGCGCCTCGGTGTCACGCTCGCCCAGCCGGCCGCGCCCTCGCTCGGCCATCAGCTCGACGGTGCCGCGGATGACGCCCAGGGGGTTGCGGACCTCGTGGGCGACCGTCGCCGCAACCTGGGCCACGGCCGATCCCCGGGCGGCGCGGGTGGCGAGATCGCGCTGCCGGCGCTCGGCGGCGGCCCATCCCGCGGCCACGAGCCCGGTCAGCACCGCGGCGCACGCCGACAGCAGCCAGCCCAGGTGGAGTGCCCGATCGAGGTCCGCCTGCCGGGCGGCGTAGGCCTCGCCGCCCTCGAGCACGAGCACCCGGTCCACCGCGCCCGCCCGCCGCACCGGGAGGTAAGCCGACGCCACGCGCGCCTCGCCGATGGCCCAGCCCAGCGATAGGCTGGACTCTCCGGCGAGCGCTCGCCGCACCCGCGTCGGGTCCACGCGGAGGAGATCCACCGGCCGGTCCGTGGTGCCGGACGGATCGAGCACGACGTGGAGTCGCGGGTCGAGCAGCAACGCACCCTCGAGGCCATTGGCCTCGACCACCGAGCGGAGCCACGACCCATCGGGGCTGAAGCCCGGCTGCTCCAGGGTCCGGGCGGCGGTGATGCCGGCGCCGCGCAGCCGCTCCTCGGTCGCCCGCTGCAGGGCGCTGGAGGCGGCGCGGTGCAGGCTGAGCGTGGCGAGGCCGGCGCCGGTCAGGCCGAGAACCGCGAGGAGGAGCGGAAGGAGCGCGCGCCGCATCAGAGCACCGCCCCCGTCCAGGCCACGCTTCCGATGAAGACCCACTCGGTCGCGTTGAGGTCCGGCACGTTCGAGTTCACCCGCAGGAACCGCACCGTTCCCCGGACGGACCAGCGCGCGCCGAGCCCGACGTCGACCCACGTCGTCGCGAGGTACCGGGTGTCCTCGCGGATGGTGTAGCTGGTGTCGGCGTAGTTCGGATCCGGGGCGAGGTAGCGGCGCCAGGCGATCGCTCCGCGGGCGCCCGCGGTCAGGGGGCCGCTGGACCACACCAGCTCGACGATGGGCCCGTGTTCCAGGTACGAGAGCGGGTCGACTCTCGCCGCATCCCAGGTGCCCGCGTATCCGGCGGTGACGCGCACGCCGCCCCCCGGGAGGAGCCCGGCGTCGAGCTCCAGCACCTGCCGTAGCCCGGACTGGTCGCTCAGCGCCTCCCGGCGGTACGTCTCGAAGTGGGCGGCGTACGCGGCGCCCCAGAGGAACCTGCCGGTGAGCAGCGAGCCGCCGAGGAAGACGCGGTGGTCCGCGAGATACCCGCTCCCGTCGAGCGCCTGGTAGTTGTAGGCGTACTCGCCGGTGAGGCTCCCCGTGGGGCCGGGCAGCCGGAACCCCAGCGCCGCCGCGACGCCGAGGAGATCCAGCTCGCTCAGCGTGAACTGCTTGGAGAGCTGTCCCTCCACGCGGAGGTAGGGCCCCGGAGTGCCCCAGGGTCGGACGAGGCCCTGGAGCGTCAGGCCGATGCTCCCGTCGGGACCGGGCAGGGTGGTGGGCGCGCCATCCGGACGCAGCGCCACGTTGGTGTCGTAGACCAGCTCGGTCAGCGCGGAGAGGACGACATGCCCTTCCTGCTGGGCCATGCGCGTGAGCTGGCGCGCGGCGTCCTCGAGGCCGACGGCCCGACCGGCCTGGTCGAAGAGGCGGCTCGCGCGGTCGCTGTCGCCCCGGCGGAGGGCGATGAGGCCGAGGAAGAACGAGGCCGATTCGGCGGTGGCGGGGTCTCCACGGGCAGACTCGAGCAGCGGGACGGCGAGGGTGTCCTGGCCGAGCTGGTACCGGGCGATGCCCTCCAGCAGATCCACCGGATGGTCGTTCCCCCGGCCCCGGGCCTTCTCCAGAGCGCGGAGTGCGGCCTCGGGGTCTCCGGCCTCCAGCGCGTCGGCGCCGGTCTGGACGGGGTCCGCCTCGGGTGCGCAGGCGGCATCGAGCCCTCGCCGTGCGGCGACCGATCCAGGTTCGCGGGCCAGGGCCGCGCGGTAGGCCTCGCGCGCCGCGCCGACATTGCCGCGCGCGCGCTCGGCGTCGCCGACCTGGACGTAGACCTGCGCCTCGCGCGGATCGCCGCTTCCCGGCGGGATGGGGGCGGTGCAGGGATCCGCTGCGGTGACGAAAAGGGCGAGGAGGGCCGCCGTCATCGGCCCCCCTTCGCCACCGGCGACACCAGGCGACCGGCGAGCGCCGTCGCCTCGTCCTGCCGGTGTCGCCCGGGTGAGCGGGTGGCGAGCGCCGCTGCCTCCTCTGCGAAGGCGAGCGCCAGCGCGGGCCGGCTGCGCTGCAACGCCCCGGCCCGGTCCAGGAACCGATCGATGGCCGGCTCGATCTGCTCGGGGCGGAGCGCGTCGCGGATGGCGGTGCGGAGCGCTCTCAGCTGGGGCGCCAGCCGGGGGCCGGCACGGGACTCCGCGGACTCGAACCAGCGGTCCGCGCAGAGGAGGAGCTGCGCCGCGTAGCAGGCCTGCCCGCGGTACACCTCGAGGAGCGCATCACCCGCGGCGCGCCTGCTCCGCTCGGCCAGGACGAAGGCCTCGACCGCCTCCTCCGCACGCCCCAGCTTGAGGAGCGACGCCGCGGCATACCAGGAGGCCTCCGCGGACCCGAGGGCCTCGGCGACCCGGAACTCGACCAGCGCCTTCTCGTAGGCCTCGGAACGGAACGCGTCCGCGCCGGCCACGAGATGCGCCTCCGACGGCGGACCCGCCGGTGCCGCCGCCAGGAGCAGCGCGAGCATCGCCGGGCGGGACGGGGTCACCCGTGGCGGCTCCGTGTCGCGATGACGCCCGTGGGACCGGGAGGGAGCTCTCGCCGCTCAGCGTGACGAGGGTGCGGCGACCACGAGGGAGAACAGTGCGCTGCCAGGAGCCCAGTTAGGGCTTCTTGCCGCCGCCGTTCCCGTTGCCGCCGCCGTTGCCGTTGCCGTGCCCGTGGCTGGCACCGTTCCCACCCGAGGCGCGGGCCTCGACGCCGCGCGCCTGGCCGGCGGCGTTCCGCGCCGAGTCGCTCGCGTCGTTCCCGTTGCCGTTTCCGTGTCCCTTGCCGTTCGCGGCGTCCTGCGCCGCGTGGTTCGCTGCCGCGGCCTGGGCCGCCTGCGTCGCCGCGGACGTGGACTCGCGGGCGCCGGCCGCAGCCGGGGCCGGAACGGACGGCGGAAGCATCGGCCGCTGCAGCGACGGCGGCTCGGTGGGCAAGGTCAGCCTCGCCTCCAGCGCCTCGTGCAGCAGTGCGCGGGTCCGGGGCGCGAGCTCCTCCGCGCCGGCCCTCGAGGCCAGCAGCAGCAGGAGCATGAACGCGCAGCGCCGCATCCTGGCGTCTTTCTACAGCAACGCTCGTGCCGCCCACGATCGCCTCACGGTTCTCGCGTCTCCGGGTCCTGGGCCGTCCGATCCGGGACAGCCAGTGCACCAAACGGTACACAACGAGCCCGGTCGGACGCTCCGCGCGCCTGGCGGCGAATGGCCGCACGTTCCCGAGGGTTGCCCACATCTTCCCCTCGGAAGACGGCCGGATCGCCTCCGTCCGCGCAGGGAATCCGGGATTCCAGTGCGGCTGGCAAGCGGACTGCAGACTGGGCCGGCAACGAAGACGGCCCGGGAGCCACGGCCGTCACGGGAGTCCAGCTCGATGTCCCTTCGATCGATTCATCCGTTGGTCGCCGCCGGCGCGTTCGCGCTCGCGGCGTGTGGAGCGTCCACGTCCGGGAACGGCACGCTCGCGGTCGCGCTGACCGATGCGCCGTCGCCCGACGTGAAGGGCATCGTCGTCACCATCGACACGGTGACGGCGCACTCGGACCACGCCGGCTGGGTGACGGTGGCCCACGGACCGAAGACCGTGGACCTACTCACCCTCCAGGACGTGTCGATGATGCTCGGCGAGGTCTCCTTGCCGGCGGGCACCGTCGACGAGATCCGCCTCGTCCTGACCGACGACGGCCCGCAGTACGTCGTGCTCGCCGACGGCAGCAAGGCGCCCCTGAAGACGCCGAGCGGCGCCGAGTCGGGCGAGAAGCTGAATGGCAAGTTCGAGGTGAGCGCGTGCTCGAAGCACACCGTCACCCTCGACTTCGACGGGAAGAACTCCATCGCCTACCACGAGACCGGCGGTCCGAACCCCGAGTGGATCCTCCGGCCGGTCATCCGGGTGAAGGCCGAGGCCGACGAGGCGGAGAGCTGCTCGGTCGACGGCGGCAGCGATTCCGGCATGCCCGGTGGCAATCCGGACGGTGGCTCGGGCACCGACGGTGGCGCGACCGGCGACACCGATGCCGGCACGCCCGACGCCGGGCCGCCGCCGGTCCTGAGCTAGTCGCGAGAGTGGGCGGCCCGATCCGGACTCACCCCCTCCGGATCGGGCGAGGCCCCCGGGACCTTCCCCCGGGGCCTTCGTTTTTTTAGGGGGTGCGCGCCTTGGCGAGCGCCTTGGCCAGCTCGAGCACCTCGACGGGCACGGCCAGCACCACGGTGTTGGAAGGAGACGACCCGAGCCCGTCCAGCGTCTGGAGCGTCCGCAGCTGCATCGCGCCCGGGCTGGAGGACATGGTGGCTGCGGCGGCGGCCAGGTTGAGCGCGGCGTCGCGATCACCCTCGGCCTTGGTGATGGTGGCGCGCTTCTCCCGCTCGGCGGAAGCCTGCCGGGACATCATCCGCTTGAGGTCCTCGGGCATGTCGATGTCGAGGAGCCGGATCGAGTCGATGTGCGTCCCCCAGGTGGAGGCGCGGCTCTCGACGACCGAGGCGATCTTCGACTGGATCTGATCGCGCTCGCTGAGCAGCTCGTCGAGGGTCATGCTGCCGATGACGTCGCGGAGTGATGCCTGTGCGTACTGGGCGACGGCGAAGCGATAGTCCTGCACGGTGATGACCGCCCGCTCGGGGTCACGGACCTGGAAGAAGATGACCCCATCCACGCGCACCGGGACGTTGTCCCGGGTGATGACCTGCTGGTGGGGGATGTCCAGCGTCAAGAGGCGGGTGTCGACGAAGCGCACCGTGTCCATGACCGGGAAGACCAGGATGACCCCTGGCCCCTTGAGCCCGTAGTACTTGCCGAGCCGGAGCACCACTCCGCGCTCCCACTGTGCGGCGACCCGCACCACGTGGCTCAGATAGAGCGCGACGAAGAACGAGACGACGATCCCCAGCGGGAAGGTGACGCTTGCGCCGGGGATCCCACCGGCGCCGAGCCCGAGCAGCGCCGAGAGGATGCTCCCTGCGCCCCAGAGCACGAGGAGGATGACCACCCGGAGCCCGCGCCCCAGCGAGACGTGTTCCACCGACGGGCGGGCGAACTGCCGCGAGGCGATCGACTGACCCTGCTGGGCCAGTGCGTTGTCCTGGGCCTGCTCGATGGCGGCCCGGACTTGCTGAACGTTGAAGGGCATGGCTCACCCCGTGCGGGCGAGCGAGCCCGCGGTGCGCTGAAGCAGCGTCGCGAGCGAGGTTTCCACGAAGTTGAGGTCGCGGTCGATGCCGATCACGCCATCCTGAGGGACCTCGTGCCACAGGTCCGGACCCTGGAGCTCCTCGCTGGCCACCTCGAGCGCGAACAGCCGCGTTCCCGAGGCGGGCCGCTCGCGCAGGGGGACGCCCTCGACGGCCTCGGCGGCCAGGAAGAGGGTCCGGTCGCGGCGGGTCGCGGCGAGCAGCTCGCCGTCGGTCACGAGGAAGTTCATCGCCGAGCGCTTGCCGTTGCCGACGTTCACGTCGGTGATGCGCGCGACCTCGTCCATCACCGAGGCCAGGGCCCACTGCACGTCGTGCAAGGTGGGAGTCCCGAGCGGATCCGCGCGGGACGACAGGCGGGTGAGGAAGAGCGCGAAGCAGCGCTCGGAGTCGGTGTCGCCGCGGAAGGTGCGGTGCTCGGGCCCGATGAGGGACTCGATGGCGGGACGGTGACCATCGAACGCGTGCAGCGTGCCGTTGTGGGCGAAGGCCCAGCGGCCATGGGTGAAGGGGTGGGCGTTGTCGAGCTTCACCGGTCCGACCGAGGCCAGCCGGAGATGCGCAAGCACGGTGCGCGCCTGGACCGCGCTGCTTACACGCTCGAACTCGGGGTCGAGGTGGGCCGCGCCGAGCCCGCGGGCGACGAGCGGAAGCCCCGAGTCCTGCCACGAGGCGATGCCCCAGCCGTCGGGGTGCTCCAGGGATTGCCGGCGGAGCGAGTTGCGCTCCAGCACCAGCGCGTCATGCACTCGCTCTGATGCAGCCGACCGGAAACCGAACAGACGACACATGCTCTCCACACTTCATATCCGAGCGTCGCGACGTTCGCAGCGGGGCCGGGCCCACCCACTGCAACTGTTCCGGTGTCCGGAAATGGACCGCCGCTCCGAGCGTTTGAGAGCGCATGGGTGTTCTGCCCTCCGGTGGTCGGAGGCAGAGCGGGAAAGCCCTGTTCCAGCCCGGGCCTCATCGGGAGGCCCGGGGTGGAACTTTCCCTCAGCAATGCGGGGAGTTGTCCGCCCTGAGGACGATCCGTCCGGCGCGCACCACGACCTGCACGTGGCTTGTGCCGACGTGGGCCACGAGATGGTCGACGTCCGGCGCACCGAGAACCACCACGTCCGCCGGGCCTCCCACCCGTAGCCTGCCGAGCGAGGTGTCTCCGAGCGCCTCGCCCCCTCGCCGGGTCACCCCCAGGAGGGCCTCGGTGGGGGTGAGCCCGTTCTGGAGACAGGCGAGTGACAGTGCCAGCGCGAGGTTCTCGGTGGGCGCGCTGCCGGGGTTGCAGTTGCTGGCGATGGCGATGCCGACGCCGCCGTCGACGAGGGTACGACCCGGCGCGTAGCGGGGCAGGCGGAGGACGAGCGTGGCGGTGGGGATGAGCACGCCGGTCACCCGGGCGTCGGCGAGCGCGGCGATGCCCGCGGGGCCGACCGACTCGAGGTGGTCCGCCGAGACCGCTTGGAGGCTCGCGGCGAGCTCGGCGCCCTGGCCGGGACGGAGCTGGTCGACGTGGAGCTTGAGGCCGAGGCCGAGGGCCCGCGCCTCCTCGAGGAACGGGCGCACCTCCTCGGGCGAGAACGCTCCCTCCTCGACGAAGGCGTCCGCGAACCGGGCGAGGCCGGCGCGGGCGACCTCCTGGAGGACCTTTCGCCCGCGCGCGAGGAAACCCGCGCGGTCGGTGCTGCCGGGCGGCATGGCATGGGGCCAGAGGAAGGTGCGGAGGAGGCGGATCGGCTGCCGGGTGCCGAGCAGGTCGACGACCTTGAGCATCCGCAGCTCCGTCTCGGCATCGAGCCCGTAGCCGCTCTTCACCTCCGCGGTGGTGACGCCCTGGGCGAGGAGCCGCTGGAGGCGGGGGAGGGCGAGCGAGAGGAGCGTCTCGTCGGAGGACTCGCGCACCGCCCGGACGGTGGAGGCGATGCCGCCGCCCGCCCGCGCGATGGAGAGGTAGTCGGCGCCGGCGCAGCGGAGGGCGAACTCGTGGGAGCGGTCACCGGCCCAGACGAGGTGGGTGTGGGAGTCGACGAAGCCCGGCGCGACGAGGCCGCCGCCGGCGTCGACGGTCTTCGTGGAGGGGGCGACGCGGTCGCGGGGGAGGTCACCCTCGGCGCCGATCCAGGCGACGTGCGCGTCGTCGATGCCCACGGCGCCGCGTGGGATGGGCCCGAGGAGCTGCTCGGCGGTGCCGCCGTCCGGCCCGTCGGCAGTGAAGAGCGTCCCGGCGTTGCGGACGAGGAGGTCGAACGGGCGGCTCATCGGCTGGTGAGACCGGGCACCTTCACCCCGCGGGCCCGGGCGACGTCCACCGCCTCGGCGTACCCGGCGTCCACGTGCCGGAGCACGCCCATCCCGGGATCCGACGTCAGCACCCGCTCGATGCGGCGCGCAGCCGCGTCCGTCCCGTCGGCGACGATGACCTGGCCCGCGTGCAGCGAGTAGCCGATTCCGACTCCCCCGCCGTTGTGCACGCTCACCCAGCTCGCGCCATTCACCGCGTTCACCAGTGCATTCAGGATGGGCCAGTCCGCCACCGCGTCCGAGCCGTCCTTCATCGCCTCGGTCTCGCGGTTCGGTGACGCCACCGATCCGCAGTCCAGGTGGTCGCGGCCGATGACGATCGGCGCCTTCACCTCGCCCTTGCGTACCAGCTCGTTGAACGCCAGGCCCGCCCGGTGCCGCTCGCCGTACCCCAGCCAGCAGATCCGCGCCGGCAGCCCCTGGAACGCCACCCGCTCGCCCGCCATGCGGATCCACCGCGCCAGTCCGGTCTTCTCCGGGAACAGCTCCAGCACGGCCCGGTCGGTGCGGCGGATGTCCTCGGGGTCCCCGGACAGCGCGACCCAGCGGAACGGCCCGGCGCCCTCGCAGAAGAGGGGACGGATGTACGCCGGCACGAATCCGGGAAAGTCGAAGGCGTTCTTCAGCCCCGCCGCCTGCGCGCCGGCCCGGATGTTGTTGCCGTAGTCGAACACGTGGCTGCCGGCCGACTTCAGATCCAGCATCGCCTTCACCTGGACGGCCATCGACTCCTGCGCCCGGCGCACGTGCTCCTCGGGCCGCTTCCGGCGCAGCTCCGCGGCCTCGGCGAGCGACAGCCCGCGCGGGACGTAGCCGTTCAGCGGGTCGTGCGCCGACGTCTGGTCGGTGACGAGGTCCGGGACGATGCCGCGCCGGACCAGCTCCGGGTACACGTCCGCGGCATTGCCGATGACCGCGATCGACCGTGCCTGCTTCCGGGCGCGCGCGGCGTCCACCTGGGCCAGCGCGTCGTCGAGGTCGCGGGCGACGACGTCGAGGTACCGGTGCTCGACCCGGCGGCGGGCCCGCTCGGGGTCCACCTCCACGCCGAGGAACACCGCCCCGTTCATCGTCGCCGCCAGCGGCTGTGCCCCGCCCATGCCCCCAAGGCCCCCGGAGAGCACTAGCCGGCCCGACCGGTCGTCGCTCCCGAAGTGCGTCCGCCCGGCCTGGGCGAAGGTCTCGTAGGTGCCCTGCAGGATCCCCTGCGTGCCGATGTAGATCCACGACCCCGCGGTCATCTGCCCGTACATCATCAGGCCCTTCGCCTCGAGCTCCCGGAACACCTCCCAGGTGGACCACCGCCCGACCAGGTTCGAGTTCGCGAGCAGCACTCGCGGCGCATCGGGATGGGTCCGGAGGACGCCCACCGGCTTCCCCGACTGGACCAGCATCGTCTCGTCGTCGCCCAGCCCCCGGAGCGTCGTCACCATCCGGTCGAACGACGCCCAGTCACGCGCCGCCTTCCCGGTTCCGCCGTAGACCACCAGGTCCTCGGGCCGCTCGGCCACCTCGGGGTCGAGGTTGTTCATGAGCATCCGCAGGGCAGCTTCCTGGACCCAGCCGCGGCAGCTGCGCTCGGTGCCCCGGGGTGCCTGGATCGTCCTTCCCGCCATCGCCTCGTTGACCTCCGAAGGGGCGCCGGGGGCGGCGCCGTCGACTCTCGTACGCTGGACGGCTGGAGCACTCAAGCCCGCCTGGCGGCTGGGCAGAGGGGGGCGTTGCCGTCCGTGGGGGCGTGCCCATCTTCGAAAGGGCGTGGGCGCATCTTCCAACGACCCGGCGGGACTCAATCCGCGCGGACGCAAGCACGAGAAGCCCGGGGGATCTCGGTTCCGGATCGGCTCTCCGCTCATCTACCTCGGCCTGGTGCTGCTCGGGCTCATGCTCTTCCGGAACATGTTCCAGGAAGCCGGCTACGTCCGGGTGCCCTACAGCGAGTTCAAGCAGGGCGTCCACGACGGCCGCTTCAAGCGCGTCCAGATCGGACCCGATGCGGTCCGCGGCTACACCACCGACCTCGCCGGAGTTCCGTCGAAGAGCACCGACCCGTCGACCGTCCCGTGGATGGCCAGCCGCGTCGAGGACCCGGAGCTGGTGCCGCTCCTCGAGAAGAAGAAGATCCAGTACGAGGCCATCGGCAGCAGCGGGCTCGGAGAGTCGTTCTGGATCTGGGGCATCCCGCTCCTGCTCGGGTTCGTGTTCTGGATCTGGATGATGCGGCGCATGGGCGCGGGCGGCCTCGGTCAGGGGCCGCAGAGCGTCATGAGCTT